>VBGO01000175.1 GCA_005882525.1 Chloroflexota bacterium | reverse complement strand
GACCGATCAGCCGGAATCTATCACCCAGTCCAATTTGGTGTCAATATACTTTCCATCAGCATGTTTAGCAAAGCTATACCGTGGGAGGCAATATGAACTCAGTTGGAGAGCGGCTTCGAGAGGCCCGCCTGGCCAGGGGGCTCACCCAGGAACAGCTCGCCCGGGGCCTCGCGACCAAGGGGTTCATCAGCCAGGTCGAGCGCAACCACGCGACCCCGTCGCTGTCGAAGCTCCGCGTGATTGCGGAGCGGTTGGGTCAGCCGCTTTCCTACTTCGTGCCCGATCGGCCGCCGCAGCAGTTGGCGCTGCTCCGCAAGGCTGCCCAGCTGGCGGTTCGGGCGGAGGAGCCCGCCCAGGCGCTGGACATCGTGGCCGAAGCGTCGGCGTTACCCGCAACCGCGAACGAACGAGCGGATCTCCAGCGGATCCGGGGGGTGGCCCTCTCGGAGCTTCGCCAGAACCGGGCCGCCCTGTCGACGTTGCAGGACGCCGCCGCGACGGTTCCCGTTGACGACCCGGAGCTGAACGCCTCCATCTATGCGGAGATCGGCACGGTGCTGCACATCGAGGAGCGATTCAACGCCGCGATCGAGGCGAGCCGGCGAGCGCTCGACTGGCTGGATCGTTGCCGCCATGCTGATCCCGAGCTTCGCGCCCGGGTTCTGACCAACCTGGGCAGCAGCAGCTTCCGATTGGGCCAGCACGCCGAGGCGATGGCCTACTACCTTCGCGCCCTCGACGCCGCGACTGACGCCGAGAGCTTGCTCCGAATCGCCAATGCGCACATGGCGCTCGGCGTGGCCGCCCGTGCGCTTGGCGAGCTCGATCGAGCCCTCGAACATTGCCATCGCGCAGACGTCCACTACGCGGCCGGACGTCACCGGCAAGCGGCCGAGCTTCAGCGAGCCTGCCTCGAGCGAGCGCGTGAACTGAAGGATGACGTCGAGATCGGGGTTGCCGCCGGCGAGCTGGCGCGCTACGCGCTGGCGGACGGCGAGGCCGCCGAGGCGATCCTGCTGTCCCAGGAGAGCCAGCAGGCTGCCGGTCGATCCGGCGACCACCTCCATCAGGCGGTCGCCGCTGCCGTGGAAGGTGCCGCCGCGGACCTGCTGGGCCGGCGCCGGGTGGCGGACCGGCGGTTCACGGAAGCGCTGCGAACACTGGCCGACCGCGAAGCCGCGGCCGAGCTGGCCAAGGTTTGCATGATGTACGCGGATATCCTGCGCCGGCGCGAGCAGGACGACCGGGCCTTCGCCTTCATGCGAATGGCGGCCGAGCGCGACTTCACCCAGCTGCCGGCGCTGCTTCGCAAATGACTGCCGACCGGAGCCTCCAGGAGGGCGACGCCAGGGCTACCGTGGTGGTGGCAGATGACGACGCCGCCAGCCAGCGCGAGCTCCGCACCCAGCTCGAGCGAGGCGGACACCGCGTCATCAGCGCCCACGATGGCGCGGCGGCGATCCGGGAGCTGTCCGCGCAGCCGGTCGATCTCGTGCTCTGCGAGGCGACGCTGTCGGATATGGACGGCTTCGAAGTCTGCCGGGCCATCAAGCGGGCGCCCGCCACGCGTGACATCCCGGTCGTGATGCTGGTGGCGACGGTCGACGACGTGCTGCGACAGCGGGCCGATGCCGCCGGGGCCGATGACATCGCCGTCAAGTCGATGGATGGAGCGATATTGCTGGCCCTGGTGCGGGCGCAGCTTCGCATCTCCCGATTGAAGACCCAGCTCGCGGAGCTCGAAGGCGTCGTCGTGACGCTCGCTCGCGCGGTCGAGGATCGCGACCACAGCAGCGCCGGCCTATCGGAAAAGGTTGCCCACTGGGCGATGCAGCTCGGCACCGTAATCGGGCTCCCGGAGGACAGGCTCACCTACCTCTACAAAGCCGCGTTGCTTCATGACGTCGGCACGCTGAGCGTCCCGGTCGGCGTCCTGGCCAAACAGGGCCGGCTCGACCCGGGAGAATTCGGTCAGGTCAAACGCCACCCCCTGGTCGGCGAGGAGATCCTCGGGCCGCTGCCGCGCGCCGAGCAATTGCTACCGGCGATCCGCCACCACCACGAGCGGATCGACGGGGCCGGCTATCCCGACGGCCTCGGCGGCGACGCCATTCCGCTGTTCGCCCGAATCATCGCGATCGCCGACGCGTACGTGGCCATGACCAGCGACCGCCCATATCGGCGCCGCCGTTCTCGGGAGGACGCGATCCACACCCTGCGGCAGGGTGCCGGCCAGCAATGGGATGCCAGCCTGGTCGAGCGGTTCCTGCGGCTGGTCGACGACACCGGCGTGGAAACGGCCCCCGAGGCCCGCTCGGCCGGCTAATCCCTGGCCGTCGCGCCTCTAGCCCTGCCAATCCTCGGGCCGGTCGATGTCCGCGCCCATGCCCGCGGCCAGGTCGACCTCGAGCACGGCCTCGGGATGCGCGCCGACCACGCCCTGGCCGCCGCGATCGCCCTCGAGCGCGAGTAATTCCGGGAAGAAGCGGCGATCGAAAATCGGTGGGTTGCCGCGGTGTGTGCCGTAGCGCGGCACCACGATCCGTCCCGGCAAAAACGCGCGGACAAGCTCGGCGAGGGCTTGAGCGGTCAGGTAGGGCTGGTCGGCGACCGCGATCAGCGCGGCCGGGCTTCCGGCCGGCAACGCCTCCAACCCGATGCCGATCGACCGGCTGATCCCCAGGTCGGGAGCTGGATTCCCCATCACCTGGACGGCCAAGCCGGCCAGCACGTCGGCGAAGCGCGCGTCCTCCGATGCAACTACGACCACCGGGTCCAGCCCGGCCTCGAGCAAGCGTCGCGCCGCCAAGCGAACCAGCGGCTCGCCGCGCCACGCTTCCAGCAGCTTCTGACGGCCGAACCGGCTGGACAAACCGGCGGCGAGGAGGATGCCGGCGATCAGCTGGCGGGGGTCGCGGTCTTCAACTCCTGGTCCACGCAGCTGGCGAACCGCTGAGCCATTCGCTGCGCAACCTCCTGCATGATGCCGGTGCGCCCGAACTGGGCCACCACGCCGCTCACCGACAGGTCGGTGTTCATGATGACGGTCGTCCCCTTGTCACTCGGCTCCAGCTGGGCGGTCATCAGCGCCGACGCGCCACCCCGGCCACGCGTCTCCGCGCCCTCCGCCTTCACCCGCACGGTGTGCGTCGCCGCATCGATGCTATCGATCGTGATCCGGCCTTTGTACGAAACGCCGATCGGCCCCAGCTTGACGTCCACCTTGCCGACGTAGGTCTTGTCGTCGATCACCTCGGTGAGCGACGCGCCCGGGACGCAGTGCGCGATCTTCGGCACGTCGAGCAGGTAAGCCCATGCCGCGTCGACCGGGGCACCGAGCTCGAACCGCGTGGTGATCACCACGCGCTTACCTTACCGAAAACAACGGCCGGCCCCTTTCGGTAGCCGGCCTTCGAGCGCCTGTTGAGCCGAGTCTACGTCAGGACGATGTGATCGGTGTTCCCGGGTCCACCAGGTGGATCCAGGTCAAGCCGGCGGGAAGGTGCATCGGCTTGCCATCCGCGCCGACGACCTTGAGTGGCAGCTCCGGGTTCGATACGTCCCAGGTCGCCTTGTAGCGGTGGCCCTTGCTGAAGACATCAGCGGGACCGGTCCCCTGCAGGTCGAAATCGACGGCGGGCGCGCCCACGACATCGGTGAAGCCGGCGTCATGATGCGCGACCTGAATCACGACCACGTTGACGGGCTTGATCGGTTGCCCGGTGTTTTTGTCGATGAGCGGTCCGATCTCGGTGCCGTAGGCATACGCGCTGTCCCCGGCCGAATACGTATAGGTCACGCGATGGGAATTCGTCTGGTCGAAGACGACCCGGTTGGCCGCCGGGGGCGCCGGGCTGGCAGCAGGCTCCCCCGGTGCCGGCAGCTGATACGTCACCTTGGGCGCGTATTTCTTCTGCCCCTGGGCCAGCCGGTCGCCATCCGTGTACAGGTTGTGCGGCGCCCGGCGGCTGGAATCCCGCGAGAAGTAGGCGCCGCCGTCGGTGCTCTCGGTCAGCGCAGGAATCTGCTGTCCCTGGATCGCCTGCAGGACCTTGATGTTCGCGCCGGAGAAGAAGATGACGCCGTGATAGGCGTGCCAGAGCTTGATCGTCACCGGCCTGGCGCTACGGACCGGCTCGGTCCGCTGGCTCCCCGACGGCTTGAAGTAGATCGCGGTCATGCGCGTGATCCCGCCTTCCGCCAGGTACTCGTAGACGATGTCCGCCTGCTGCAAACCGGCCAGCGGGCGCGCCAGGATCGAGTTCTCGATCTGGACCATCGCCGGTCCCGGCCGGCTCGGGGTGGGCGTGGGCGTCACCGGTCCGGCGGTCGTGCCGCACCCGGCTAGAACCAGCGCCAGCCCACACGCGAGCCTGGATAGCCGCCGGTTCCAGCTTCGCATTGGTAGCTTCAGTATAAGAAAAGGCGATAGTGTAGCCTGCGGCATCGCGTGGTAGGTTTCACGTGATGCTCCCCCGCGAAATGGTCCAGAGCCAGACCCAGGTCGAGCGGTCCCTCCTAAGCCGTGTCATGGGGTGGCTCGCGCTCTCACTCGCCCTTACCGGCGGCGGCTTCTACGTGTGGAAAGCTGGCTTTGGACAGGGCGTCCCCTGGATCGTCTTCTTTCTGGTCGCAATCGGCCTGATCTTCGGCATCCAGGCTGCGGCATCGCGCAACCCCACCCTCGCCGCCGGACTACTGGCGCTCTTCTCAGTCGTCGAGGGATTGTTCATCGCCCCAATCGTCGACGCGTACTTGCGTGTAAGTCCGGACGCGGTTGGCAACGCCTTGCTGGGGACGGTCGGCATCTTCCTGGTGGCCGCCGCGGTCGTCTACTTGACCAGCATCAACATGGCGGCCTGGGGACGGTACCTGTTGGGCGCGCTGCTGCTCGGCATCCTCGTCAGCTTCGCTACCCTGATCTTTCACTTCCCGATCAGCCAGCTTGCCCTGAGCGCATTCCTGGGGATCGTCTTTGTCGGTCTGACCTTCTACGACTTCTGGCGGGTGAAGGCCCAGCGGGCGGGCGATAACAACTCGCTGCTGCTCGCGCTCAGCCTGTACCTCGACTTCATCAACCTCTTCCTCATCCTGCTGCGCATCTTCGGCCGCCGAGACTAGCGGCCTTCAGGCAGCGATGCCGATCTTGCGGAGGGCGGGACCTAGCTCCCGGAGGTTGCGCTTGTGGCGTTCCCGCCAATCGAGGATGAGGTCGGCAAACGCCGACTTGGACAGGCGCTCCCGGCGTACCGCGTTGGTCTTGGGGTCCATGATCTCCAGCTCGACCCAGACGACGCCGGCCGAAACCAGGCGCGCCGGGTAGTCGTTCTCTTCGATCAACCGAATCAGCTCAAGTTCTCCAAGCATCTCCATACACCCCTGAAGAAAACACGTTGCCGACGGCTCTTATTCGTTCTCAACGGGAACGGCCGGCAAATCCGTCACTGCGGTGAAATCCAGCCCGGCTGACTTCGGCCGGCAGCCCGGTAAACTTAGCCCGTGCTGGCCGACCTCCACATGCACTCCACGGTGAGTGACGGCTGGCGCGAGCCCGACGAGGTCGCCCACCTGGCGGCTGACCAGGGCGTCCGGGTCATGGCGCTCACCGACCACGACACCTTTCTTGGGGTCGAGCGCGCTCGGCTGGTCGCCCATCGCCGAGGGCTCGGTTACGTTCCCGCGCTCGAGGTCACGACCTATCCCCCCAACCAGTTGCGGCACATCCTCGGTCACGGGGTCGACATGAGCTACCCTCCGCTGCTCGCCATCCTGGAGCGAACCCAGGGCGTGTTCCGCAAGCAAACCGATGCCTGGATCCGGGTGCTCCAGGACCAGGGGATTGGACGTGACCTCGGACTCGAGGCGTTCGCCACGAAGCCAACCGTGATGCCGGGCGCCGTGCTCAAGGTCCTCCTTCAGCACGGCGTGATGAGCGAGAAGGACGCCTGGGCCAGCGCCCGCCAGGCGGTCGATTTCATGCCACCCGCGTTCTATGCCCCGATTCCGACGCCGCGGGAGGCGATCGACGCCATCCACGCGGCCGGCGGCCTGGCGGTCCACGCGCACCCGGGGTCAGTGCCCGACCAGGACTTGATAAAAGAGGTCTTGCCCATGCTGGATGGGCTGGAGGTCTACACCCGCCGTCACAAGCCGGAGCAGATCCCAATCTACGAGGAGCTGGCCCACCGGCACGGGCTACTGATGACCGTCGGCACCGACTACCACGGCTTCAACGGCGACGACTACGAGGCCCCCAAGAAACTGATCGACATCCGTTACCTGGAACGGCTGGGCGACCGCGTCCAGTGGCCGGTCGTGGAAAAGGCCGGTTGAGCCCGACCCTGGTCAACGCCGCCGTCGCCGATGCCCGGGCAGCGCTGCTCGAGCTGGGAGGCCGCGAGTCGACCGTGGTCGCCGCCGCCATCGAGG
>VBGO01000074.1 GCA_005882525.1 Chloroflexota bacterium | reverse complement strand
ATCAGTTTGGCGGCATGGTGAGAGGTCTGCTGGGCTTGTCTGCTGAGGGCCGCATCGATTGCCTCCTGGCGCGAGAGTTGTGGGTGATGCCCCGCGACGCCGACAGCCAGAAGGACGATCAACGCGATGACCGCAGCGGGGACCCAGGATCCGAGATGCGTGGACTTGATACGGGTGGCCACATCAAGGCAACGGAATGCG
>VBGO01000161.1 GCA_005882525.1 Chloroflexota bacterium | reverse complement strand
GACGCACCGGGCCGCGCATCGCGACAAAGCCGATGATCGGCGCCGCGACGGCGGCCCAGCCGATGCCCCGGCCGCCCAGCAGCAGGAGGATGCCGCCCAGCTCGGTCACGCTGGCCAACGGCAGGAACAGCGCCCAGGGCAGGCGGGCATTGATCACCGTGCTCATGCGACGACGCGGACCCCACCGGGGACGATCTCGGCGCGTAGCACGTTACCCCGATAGACTTCGCCGTCGACCTCATGCCACTGCACGTCGGGCGCTTTGATCTCCACCGACCGCGCCTTCCGCTGGAGCATGCTCGCGCCGTCCGCTCGCTGCCGGAAGATCCTCCAGAGCACGCCGGCCCGCTCGCGCCCGGTGCGCGGACGGTAGACGCAGATGTCGAGCCACCCATCATCGATGGCGATGTTCGGCGCGAATCGGAACGGTGCCGCTCCGAGCATCCCCGCGTTCACCACGAGCACGACCACGGCGGTGAGCCGGGTTTCCTCCCCGTCCGCCCGGATCGTGCACTCGAACAGCGGGGCACGTGGCAGCCACCAGGCCCCAGCCAGCAGGTAGGCAGCGCGACCGAACCAGTACTTGAGCGCCGGCGGGGTGTGACGCATCACGGTGGCGTCGAAACCAATGCCGGCGGCCAGCGCCGAGTAGCCGTCGTTCACCCGGACCAGGTCGACGGCGCGGGTGGCCGGAAAGCGTTCCAGGGCTCGTTGCGTCGCCCGGCGCCAGCCGGCCGGGAGCCCGAGCTCGCGAGCGACGATGTTTCCCGTCCCGCGGGGCACGATGCCCATCGGCAGGCCGCGCTGGTGGGCGGCGGCCATCACCTCGGCCACCGTGCCATCCCCGCCGGCCGCCAGCACCAGCTCGAAGTCCCGTCGCGCCAGGGCCGCCCCGATCGCCTCGACATTGAGCCCGGAGGAGGTCTCCAGCACCATCGCCTCCCAGCCCAGCTTCTCGGCCAGCTCTAAAAGCCGGCCGCCGAACTCGCTGCCGGTTCGCGGCAGGGCGGGATTGACGACGAAGAGCGCGCGGCGCTTCTCCGGGGTTGGCTGCGGAACCACCAGCTAGCCGGCGGCTCGACGCGTTACCCGGTCGTGGGCATCGTCCGTGTGCGGGTGGCCCTCGGGCTGGACGCAAAAGACATCGCCCGGCCGGCACACCAGGCTTTCGAACTGAATCGTGGTGTGCTCGATCTCGAACTCATGCGCGAGCACCTCGCGGACTTCCGCCAGGATGTCCTGAGCCTGAATGACCCGCTGATCATCGATCAGCAGGTGCGCGCTCATCGCGCGGCTCTGTGCGCCCAGCGACCAGATGTGCAGATCATGGAGGTCGCGGACACCAGGGACGCGCTTGACGGCGGCCACGACCGAATCGGTGCGCAGGTCCGCGGGGGTCGACTCCAGCAGGATGTCGATGGCGGCCGCCACCACCCGCCAGGCGCTCCAGGCGATCAGGGCGGCGATCGCGAGGCTGATCAGCGGGTCGATCGCCAACCAGCCGGTCGCCGCGATCAACAGCCCGGCGACGATGATGCCGCCGGCCGCCCACGCATCACCCCAGATATGCATCAAGGCGCTCTTGATCGTGAGATCCCGCTCCAGCGGTTGCAGCAAGCGGGCGATGAACAGCGAGATGACCAGGCCGACCACCGCGGCCGCCGCCATTACGCCGCCGTGCACCGTGCCGGGATGCTGCAGCCGGCGGACGGCTTCGACAACGATGCCGACGACAATCGCCCCCAGCAGGAGGGCATTGAGGAGGGCGACCAGAATCCCGACCCGGTGGTAGCCGAACGTCCGGCGCGGGCTGGCCGGCCGCTGCACCTGGCCGAGCGCAAAGATGGAGAGGATCAGGACGACCAGGTCGGTCACCACGTGCCCGGCATCGCTGAGCAGGGCGAGACTGTGCGCCCAGAGCCCTCCGACCACCTCGACGACCAGCACGGTGGCCGTGAATAAGAGAGCCAGCCGCACCCGAGCGGCGGCGCCGGCGCTCACGTTGGCGAGCTGCATTGGCTTTATCTTATTGCGCATCTCAAAGCACCCCGACGACCTTGCGTTTAGCCAAAGGGGCGCTAGGAGAGGGCAGCGGCAATCGGCAGGTAGAGCTGACGATACCGGAGATACGAATCCTGATACGCATCGGCGGCCGACCCGGGGTTCGCCACGAGCTCTGCCGGCGCCGCCAACGCGGCGACGCGCTGGGCGTCGGGCCAGGCACCGAAGCCCACGCCGGCGAGGAGGGCCGCGCCCAGCGCCGAGGCGGCCGTGGTAGCGGTCGCCAGCAGTTGCTGCTCGAGGACATCGGCCAGCAGCTGGCGCCAGCGGGGATCGAACGAGCCGCCGCCCGCAAGCCGGAGCTCCGTGGCCGGCACGCCAGTCGCCAGCAGCGCCTCCAACCCTTGCCGCACGGCGAACGCCACTCCTTCGAGCGCGGCGCGAAGCAGGTGGCCGCGCGAATGGCTGAGGCGAAGCCCGACCCAGGCGCCTCTGGCCAGCGGGTCGAAGTACGGGGTCCGCTCGCCGGTCAGGTACGGCAGGAAGACGAGGCCCTCGGCGCCGGGCGGTACCGCGAACGCTTCGGCGTAGACCTCTTCCCAGGTTGCGCCGAGCGTCGTGCGGACCCACTCCAACGCGATGCCCGCGTTTTGCATCGCCGCCATCGCATACCAGCGGTCGGGCGCGGCGGCGCGGTAGAGATGCGTTCGCGCGGTGGGATCGATAGCGAGCCGATCGCGCGGCGCGACCGCCTGCGCCCCGGTGCCGATGCTGAGCTGCACCGGTCCGGGATCGAGCAGGCCGCCGGCGAGCGCGGCGGCGGCGGTGTCGGCGGCGCCGCCCACCACCGGGAGGTTCGGGCGAACTCCGAGGTGGGCCGCCGCCGAAGCGGTGAGCACGCCGCAGATCTCGACCGATTCGCGGATCGGTGCCAGAAGGTCCAGGCGCAGGTCCAGTTCGTCGAGGACGTCCTTGGCCCAGTAGTCGGTGGTCAGGTCATAGAGCAAGGTGCCCGACGCGTCGCTCGGCTCCGTCGCCGCCTCATGGGTCAGCCGCAAGCGCAGCCAATCTTTTGGCTGCAACGCCCAATGCGCCTGGCGGTAGTGCTGCCGCTCGTTATCCCGTAGCCAGAGCAGGGTCGGACCCGCCATCCCGGTCGCCACCGGGTTCGCCAGCTTCCGACGCAACGCTGCGCTGAGCTCACCATAGGCGTCCAGCTGGCGGCGAGTCCGGGAGTCGGCCCAGAGGATCGCCGGCCGGAGCGCCTGGCCGGCATCATCACTCAGCACGACGCCGTGCATCTGGCCGCAAAGCCCAATCGCCGCAATCTCAGGGGCGTGCTGCCCGGCGGCGCCCGGCACGGCGATCCCGGCGGCCTCCCACCAGGCCTGCGGATTGGACTCCACCCAGCCGGGCTGCGGCGTCGCCAGCGGATACGGCACCGTCTCGGAGCCGATGATCGAGCCATCGACGTCGAGCACGAGCGCCTTGAGGGCGCTGGTGCCTACGTCGATCCCGAGGAACATATCGCTCCTTCCCAGGCACCGAGCGACAGTCCCCCGTCGAGCCCTTGGCCATCACGCGAGCGGTCGGTGCTGATCACGATCGTGCCGGCGACGCCCGCGATGCGGAGCGGATGGTCAGAAAGGTTGAGGGCGATCGTCGTGTCACCACCCCGCTGCCAGGCCCAGACTCCGGGCGGTGACGGCAGCTGACGGTAGGCCCCATTGCGCACCTCGGAACGCTGGCGACGGATCGCGATCAGGTCGCGGACGAACGACAGGGTCGACGAGGGATCACGACGCTGATCGGCGATATTGCGCGCCGTCGCATCACCGATCGGCAACCACGGCCGAACGTCCGCGGTTGTGAAGCCCGCACCCGGCTCCCGGCTCCAGGGCAGAGGCGTCCGTTCCGGATCGCGCCCACGAGGCGCCGGCCAAGCGCGCTTGCCGAGGGGATCCTGCAGGTCATCCTGGCCGATGAGGGTGTCGGGCATCCCGATCTCGTCGCCGTAGTAGAGCACCGGCGTACCGCGCAGGGTCAACAGGCTCATCAGCGCGCAGCGCAGCTTTCGCTCATCGCCTTTCGCCCAGCGCGTCATGACTCGGGACACATCGTGGTTCGAGACGGTCCAGACCGGCCACCCCACGTCGGGGATCACCAGCTCGCTTTCGGCGACGACCTCGGCCAGGGCGGCCGCCTCGAACGACGCATGGATAAAGGTGAAATTGAAGGCGAGGTGCAACTCGTCGCCGGTCCCGTAGAAGCGACCCATGGTGCGGACGTCGAGCACGTACGTTTCGCCCAGAAGGATCCGTGGCGGTCGATAACGTTCAGCCAGTATGCGCCAGCGGCGAAGGACGTCATGGACTTCCGGCCGCTCCATGTTGTAGACGCTGCGCTGGCCATGAGCGCGAATGTCCGGCGGATCGTCGTCGGTTGCCGCCGGATTATCTCGTAGCTCGCGGTCCTTGACGATGCCGTGCGCGACGTCGATGCGGAAGCCGGCGACCCCTCGGTCGAACCAGAAGCGATAGATCTCGTCGAAGGCGTCGCGAACGGCCGGGTTCCACCAGTTGAGATCCGGCTGCTCGGGCAGGAAGTTATGCAGGTAGTACTGGCCGGTGAGTGTGTCGAGGGTCCAGGCGGGCCCGCCGAAGACGCTCAACCAGTTGTTCGGGGGATTGCCGTCTGGTTTGGGATCGGCCCAGACATACCAATCGCGGTATTGGGAACTGCGAGAGGACCGGGCGTCGATGAACCAGGGGTGCCGATCGCTGCTGTGATTGGGCACGATGTCGAGCACGATCTTGATGTCGCGCTTTGCGGCTTCCGCGATCAGCTCATCGACCGTTGGTAGATCGCCGTAGACGGGCTGCACGGCACAGTAGTCGGCGACGTCGTAGCCGATATCAGCGTCCGGCGAGACTGTGATCGGATTCAGCCAGATCGCGTCGACACCCAGCCACTGCAGAT
>VBGO01000182.1 GCA_005882525.1 Chloroflexota bacterium | reverse complement strand
CAGCTGCGGTCAGCACCACCATCTTGAAGCGGCCCAGAGCGCTTTCAACACCCGATCCAAGATCCAATCCGAACTGATGCTGCGCGATGCCAGCGATCAGAATGCAGCCGGCGTGCGGTCCGCGTTCATCGGAGCCGACTGCTGCAGCAGGGTCGCGACGTCCCGGATCTGAACGCACGGGTGCGACGTAATTTCAAACAGACCAACCCGTCGGAATCCTGCCCAGCACATCCGTGACCGCGAGTCCCGCCGCCGGTAAGTCTCGCTAGTCGACACGTTATTAGAGATAGAGGCCCACTCGCCCGGTCTAGCCGCCCCTCGAACGCGACGGCATCGCAAGCTAGCCTGCTTGGAGCCCTCACATGGGCAACGTTGGATGCGTGGATCCCCAATCGAAACGCAATATGCACGATGGATGAAAAACGATCGACAGCCAGACGGTCCGGAGCGGATCGGCGCAAGGTCGACCGCAGGTCCGGCACCTACCGGCCCCGTGGGCGCGTGGCGCCTCCCGGTATGACCCATTCAAGCGAGCGCAGAAAAACCCGCCGCCGGTTGATCGCCACGTGGTAGAGCTGGATGGTGCCTGGGTTACCGGCGCAGCGTGATAAACCGCCGCGTAGCCACATAGTCGCTGTGGCGCGAGGGCACTGGTCCGATTCGGTCCAGAAAGGGAGCACTAAGCAGGCGTAAGAAATGTAGACGCCGAGGCACCCGCGACCGAAGAACATCAACCGGAACCTCTCGATGCTGAATGACTGGAGTCGAAAGGACGCCACGCATTCGGCGCGCAGGGCTCACAGCTTCACTTCGCTGACCATAATGAGTTCGCGATGCTCACCGAAGAAGACCTGGACCATTACATGATCTGGAACGGCTACACGGCGCAATCACGCGAAGCGACGCGGCCAGAGTTGGTCCGTGGCGTTCGCTGGCTCGCCAAGATGGGGCTCACCCGCTCACCTCTTCAGGCGCCTCTGAGCCCATCCCCAGACGCGAGGCTTCGACGAATCGTACACCCCGCCAGATTCAAAGCCAGCGAGGTCGACGAAGGCACGGGCGGTCGGTTGCCGGAACGGTCGCCGACGCTCGCATGTGACCCTGGGCTACGGCGTAAGAAGGGCGCAAAGCCGCGCTTTGGCCGCGTCCGTGAATGAGGTGTTCCCGTGATGGGTGCCGTCAGCCATGTTGATGCCGCTGTCGTGGAACTCAGTGCCCAGTGCTGGGACACGAAGGAAGCTGCCGTGCTCGACTATGGAGTCGCTTGAGAGGTCTCCCGGAACTAGGAACGTCTCGTGCCAGCTGATGTCCGTGGCAAACGCGATCGTGGGGCCTGATCCTGTCGGCGAGAGGCTCCACGTGCCGGCGATGTGCTCCTGGGCATTACGTTCGACGAGCAAGAGGTTCTTGTACCACCGGGTGGCGTGGGTCGTCACCGTCCCGCTCTCGTAGATCGTCCCGCACGGCAGATCGAAATCAGTGTTGGCCTGGTTTGCGTAAGTCGTCGTGGGGGTGCTGGTGTCGCATTTCACCCACGGGCCGTCTTGATAGCAAACGCGGAACGGCTTGAGGGGCGGGGTCAACGTAGTGGGATCGACGAGCGTATGAGCCGATGTGACGCTTGCTCCCACAAGGGACGCGATTGCAATGATCACTGCAATTAGAAAGAGGGGTCGGGGTTTCATTGATGACCCTCCTCGGACTGTCGCCCTGGACCAGTTGTGACGCCGGAATCGTATCGGATTTGGTCGGGGGCCCGGGATTTGAACCCGGGGCCTCACGGTCCCGAACTCTGAGACATTCCGTCCAGCGATGCCGGAATCGATCTGTTTCACTTCGAAAGTTCTAACGCAACGCCTTCATCGTCCAGATCTGAAGCGTTTTTCCGACGGTTTGCTACATGAACTACTACATTGGGCCGAGGGTTTCAGAGCCGCGGCCGAACCGTACTAGCCGACGATCGCAGCAGCGCGCTTCAGCGAGTAGCCATCGATAGCAGTCGTGAGTGATGCCAGGCCCCCCTTTTACGGCCATCGGGCGTATCCGCAAGCATCTTGCGGCGTCACCACCCAGCCGGCCTCGCGAGCAATCGCCTGAGCGCGGGCATTGACATTAAGCTCGGGATCATAGGACTGCAAACATATATGACCACTATGAGTCAGCGTAAAGGGGTGCCAACAATTCGGTTTGACGCCACGCTTTACACGATCGACGAGCGGACTATTCTGCGGTTGCCTCAGAAAGCGAGCGAGAAACTGCCGTCGCGCGGGCAGGTGGCAGTACAAGGAACGATCAATGGCTATAGGTTCCAGCGGTGTTGGAAACGGACGGCTATTTTGGCCACTGGATGAGGATTGATGAAAAGCAACAACGAGCCGCTGCTGTAAGCGCCGGTGACACTGCGACGCTCGCAATTGAGCCACTCAAAGATTGGCCGGAGCCGAACGCGCCACGTGATCTTGAGTCAGCCCTGGCAGCCGCCCCTAAGAATATCCACGACCTATGGAAAGCCATTACGCCGATGGCGCGCTGGGAATGGGTTCGCTGGGTCAATGCAACCAACAACCCTGACACGCGCGAACGACGAGTCGAAGTAAGTATCTCCAAAATGAAAAGCGGGAAGCGACGGCCCTGCTGTTTCAACCTTGCCGCATGCACCGACCCGTATCTATCAGAGGATGGCAGGCTTCTCGAGCCAGCGTGATTCTTGTCCGACAGTATTGCGCTGTGCGCACGATAGTCTTGGTTGAGGGGGTGACCGACGAGCTCGCTTTGACGCTGGCCGCCCGGCGATTGGGACGCAACCTCAAAGCCGAAGGCGTGTCCGTCGTTCCGATCAACGGCGCCCACGCCATCAGCCGGTTCTTGCGGCAGCTGGCTGCCGAGGAACCTGGAGCCAAGCTCGGCAGCCTTTTATGACGAGGGCGAAGATAGGTAACCCGACTCTGACAAGGTGCGGGCCGACGCGTTGAGGGCCGCCGCGGACACGATCGGCGAGGGGGTCGGGGGCGATCTCCTCGGCCTCATCTTCACGGCCTGCCATCCGGTCCTCTCGAAGGACGCACAGATCTTGCAGTTCGGGAGCCTACCACCCCAATTTTGTCGGCCCCCCATCTCGTCATGTGTTGATCGGGGGGAGGGGACAATAAGTGAACTGACCGCCCGATTTCAATGGAGGTGTCCGATGAGCGCCGACGAACCCCAGGGCTACGACTACGGTGCCGTAACCAAGTCACCGGTGTCCTGGGACGATTTCCAAGATCTGAAGCGCGTCCTCGGATTCAGCGACCGGGATCAGCAGTTGCTGCTGAGAGCAGGTGAAATGATCGGGCCTCGACTCGAGGAGCTGTTGGGCCATTGGCTTGACCAGCTGGGTCCCTGGGTGCATGCCACTTTCTCCGGTCCAGACGTCGAGCGTTACAGCAGCACTGCGGGAGCTCGCTTCGGTCGCGGGATGCTGGACGGCTTCACGCGCACCTACGATCAAAAGTGGCTGGACTACCAGCACGAAATCGGTCTCCGGCACAGCCGTACCAAGAAGAACCGAACGGACGAGGTGGATTCGGTGCCGGTCGTCCCATTTAGACATCTGGTGGCGTCGATCCACGTGCTGTCGGAGATTCCAGACAAGCTCCTCGACGGCGTCTCCAGCGCGGATGCTGCTGGAATCCGGGCCGCTTGGTCGAAGTCTCTATTGCTGCAGGTTGCGCTTTGGAGTCGTAGCTACGTTACGGCCGACGACTGGTAGGGTCGAAATGGTCGGGGGCCCGGGATTTGAACCCGGGGCCTCACGGTCCCGAATTGAACGCAGATCCGTCCTGACCTATCGGTTCGCGCTCTTTGGTTGCCGGATCATTGAGTCATTGCGGCGCCAAGAACACACGGGCGATCAGCGTCGATCCAGTCGCGGATACAGCAGTCCAAACCGCTCTCTGATACGACTCGTCGCCGCCGCGTCTATCTCATTACCGTAACGTCGAGTCCAGTCAATGTCTGGATCAGCCATCTCGACCAGCTCTTCGAAGTAGTGCTCAAAGCCACCGGGCGAGATGATCTCGAGTATTCGACATGACGAATCGCCTGCGTTCCAGAACGCGTGCCATTGATTGCGCGGCTTGAAGACGAAATCACCCGGCTTCGCGTACACCACCTGATCGCCGAGCAGGGCGCCAAGCCTGCCCTCCAGCACATAGCTGTATTCGTCTTCCTTCGAGTGTCGATGAACTGGAGATGCCAGGTGACGAGGAGGAATCGGATGCTCTACCAACGAGAACCCGCCACCCGATTCTTCGGTCCACACCATGAACCTCACGCCGCAGGAGCCCAAATCGACAAACTTGCCATCGCCGGGCCCGACGATGCGCGGGCCTTGGGACGCATCAAATCGCTTCATCCGCCTCTCTCCCTCCGAGTCGCCAAGAGCATTGTCAACCGACGACCGAGTCAAACAATTGTGGCGCTGGTTTCGGGTGTGCGTTGGCAAACTCGGTAGGAACGCGTTCTACAACCCGATTGAGCACGACGCAGTGGTCGTGTCGGGTTTGAAAATGACGTCACGCGGCCATCGTCAATTGGCGATAGTCGCTGAGCAAGCAGCCGAGGCGGGTGCGGCGCTCGATCTGGCCACCAGCAATCTGGATGCGATCGCTGCGGGATGCCGGCGGTCTTAGGTTGCGGCTCCGATGAGGCCGCTCGTCGTTGTAGTGCAGGAAATATTCGTTGATGACCGTCTCCAGGTGGCGCTGGTTGACGACAAGCATCCAGTCGAGGCATTCGCGGCGGCAGCTCCCGATCCAGCGCTCGGCATGCGCATTGGCCCTCGGCGCCATCAGTGGAGTCAGGATTACTCGAGCACCCTTGCGATTGGAAGACCCGATCGGCCTGGGGTGCAAACTTCTTGTCCCGATCGTGGATCAACACGCTGAGATTGATCCCCTCATCCTCGAGTCTCCAACTGAGATTGCGAGCCTGTTGGGTAAGCCAGGCGGCATTCGGTTCCGAGGTGCAGCTCGCCAGCAGGACTCGACGCGACGCCAGATGCACATATAAAGAGGACGTAGAGCCGCCTGAAGAAGATCGTGTCTACGCTGAAGAAATCGGCGGCAACCAGGGTCTCGGCGTGCGCGCTCAGGAATTTGCTTCCAGGTCGGCTGAGACCGCCGGCCGGCAGGCGGAACCCGGGCGGCGATCAGCACCGAGCGGATCGTGGTCGCAGCGACTCGGTGGCCAAGCTTCAAGAGCTCGCCGCGTATCCGGAAGTACCCCAACGCGGGTTCTCGCGCGCCATCCGAAGAATCAGCTGACGGGACTCGGCTGAGATCGGCGGCCGGCGACGGCGCGGTCGGCCCCGGGATACCGCCCACTTCCTTCGCACTAGTGCGCGGTGCCAGCCGAGCACCGTTTCCGGTTTCACCAACAGTGCCGCCAAGCCCGATCTCGGAATGCGATCGCGCAACGCCGCCAGAACCATCCGATCGCCGGCACTCCGGTGCACCCGCGTGATCTGCCTCTCCAGAACCTGGACCTGGCGTCTTAAGGCCAACACTTCGGCCTGCAGCTTGGCTTGGTCCCCACGGTTGGTCGCCAGAACATCCACCAGAACGCGCAGTAGCGAGTAGATGAGAGAGCCCGACCACCCGGCGGGCAATCTATCTGGCCGAGGTCATTGCTCGCTCAAGGGCTCGTCGACGAATTTGACGTATTTATTGAACCCCACACCATTAGAAGGGGTGTGCTACATGCGTG
>VBGO01000181.1 GCA_005882525.1 Chloroflexota bacterium | reverse complement strand
CCAGACGACGCGGATCCCCAGGGGGCCGAGTTCGCACGCCCACTGACGGCAGAGGCTTTCCACGGCGTCGAATGCCACCCCAGTGCCGCCCACCTCGGGGAGGGCCTGGCGCGCCGTCGTGGCAGTTATCGTCATGATGATGCCCGATCCGCGCGTGGCCATCTGCCGCGCGGCGGCTCGCGAGGTCAGGAATTTCGACCTCACGGCGGTGGATATCGGCCTTGCAAAGTCTTCGAAGGGCATTTCGAGCAGCGGGCTGCCGTGAACATCTCCATGACTGATCGCGTTGAAGGAGATATCCAGGCCGCCCGCCTTTCGGGTGATGGCTGCGGCGTGTTCTTCCACCATGCCTTCGTCCAGCGCATCGACCTCAGCCGCCTCTGCGATGCCGCCCAGGGCTGAGATTTCGCTGGCGACCTTGTCCAGTGTGGCACGCGTTCTACCCGCCAAGAAGACGCGGGCTCCTTCGCGAGCGAACCCGCCGGCGACCGCCGCGCCGATTGCACCGCCCGCCCCATAGACCACCGCGTTCTTGTTCTCGAGAAGCACGTTATCCCTCCGTGTTGATATCCCTATCTATGACCAGGAGTCAACCGTATCAAGGAATAGCATGTCGAAAAGGCCGCGCGCCATTCGATGCATGAGTGAGGCCTCGAACGGCCTGAGCCGCAGAAGGCCCCGTATCAAGATCCAATAGAGGAGGAGACAAACGATGCGTGTACTCGTGCTGGCAAAGGAAGACCATCAGAGCGCGACACCGAAGCCCCCGACGCCGGAGGCTATGGCGGAGTTCCAGAAATTCAACCAAGAGCTGGTCAAGGCGGGGGTGGTGCTTGGGGATGGCCGGCTCTATCCGAGCTCGCAGGGCAAGCGCCTTCGATTTGACGGCAAGAAGCGCACCGTCATTGACGGGCCGTTCGCGGAGAGCAAGGAGTTGGTGGGCGGTTACTGGCTGTGGCAGGTGCGCTCGATTGACGAGGCGCTCGAGTGGCTCAAGCGGGCACCGTTCGATGCCGGGACCTTCGAGATCCGCCAGATCTTCGAGTTCGAGGGCATGTAACGGAGCTCTCGCCGGCAGCCACCGAGGCGCATCGCGCGATCGAAGCGATCTGGCGGATCGAGTCGGCCCGGCTCATCGCCGGGCTGGCTCGCATCGTCGGCGACATCGAGACGGCCGAGGAGCTCGCCCAGGACGCCCTCGTTGCCGCGCTCGAACAGTGGCCCACCTCAGGCGTGCCCGAGAAGCCGGGTGCCTGGCTGATGGGGACTGGGAAGCATCGCGCGATCGACCTGATCCGCCGCCGGCAGATGCTCGAACGCAAGCACGAGGCGATCGGACGCGTCGTGGAGCAGGCTCAAGAGGGCATTGACCTGGACGCGGCGATCGAGGGGGACGTCGGGGACGACCTCCTCGGTCTCATCTTCATGGCGTGCCATCCGGTGCTGTCGAAGGACGCACGTGTCGCCCTCACTCTTCGTGTCCTGGGCGGTTTGACGACTCGCCCAGCGCATCGTCCGGGCAAAGCGGACCCTGACCGAAGCGCACGTGAGGTTCCAGGTTCCGGGCGGTCCCGAGCGCGTGGCGCGCCTCACTTCGGTCCTCGAGGTGATCTACCTGATCTTCAACGAGGGCTATTCGGCGACTACGGGCGAGGACTGGGTCCGACCGGCGCTGTGCGAGGAGGCCCTTCGCCTGGGCCGAATCCTGGCCGAGCTCGCCCCCACCGAGCCCGAAGTCCACGGGCTCGTCGCGCTGATGGAAATCCAGGCGTCACGTCTGCGTGCTCGCCTTGGTCCGTCCGGGGAGCCCGTCCTGTTGCTGGATCAGGACCGGTCGCGCTGGGATCGCCTGCTCATCCGTCGCGGCCTGGCCGCGCTCGAGCGCGCCGAGAGACTTGTGAGCGCAATGGGCCCCTACGCGCTGCAGGCGGCGATCGCCGCATGCCACGCACGGGCCGCGACCGCAGAGGAAACCGATTGGCCGCGCATCGTGGCGCTCTACGACGCGGTCGCCCAGCTCGCACCCTCGCCGGTGATCGAGCTGAACCGAGCGGTCGCCGTGGGGACGTACCACCTGCTGCCGGCCGTTCGCGGCGACCTGTTGCGGAAACTCGGCCGGTCGACCGAGGCGCGTGCCGAGTTCGAGCGCGCCGCGTCGCTGACGGAGAACGTCGTGGAGCGCAAGCTCCTGCGAAGACGCGCCGCGGAATGCAGGGCGGAGGGAATGGCTGGTTAGACTAAGCCCTTCATAGAGCAGGCTGGCTCCGATGAATTCGAGCCAAGGACGGAGTCTTCATCTTCGGCATTCATTTCCATCGAATACAGAAGGAGCACCACCATGAAAACCGATACGACCACCGCAGTGAAGGGCACCGGCCAGTACGCTGAGGTCAACGGCATCAAGCTCTACTACGAGACTCACGGCGCTGGGCGCCCGCTCATCCTGCTGCACGGTGGGCTTATGTCGGGTGAGACGTTCGGGCCCGTTCTTCCACTGCTCGCGGAGCGCCACCAGGTCGTCACTGTCGACCTGCAAGGACATGGTCGTACGGCTGACATCGATCGCCCGATCGACGTCCGGCTCATGGCCGGCGACATCGCGGCACTGATCGATCACCTCAAGTTGGACAAACCAGACCTCGTGGGCTACTCCCTCGGTGGCGGTGTAGCGCTGCACACAGCAGCGCAGTACCCGGCGAAGATCCGTCGGCTTGTTGCCGCCTCGGCGAACATCCGTCCCGACGCAATCTATCCGGAGATGCGGGCCCAGCAGGGCCAGGTGAATGCGGCCGCCGCCGAGTTCATGAAAGACACGCCAATGTACCAGTTGTACCAACGGGTCGCGCCACGTCCTGAGGACTTCCCTCGACTACTCGACAAGATCGGCGCATCGATGGCGAAGGACTTCGACTTCGCTGACGAAGTCCGTGGTCTCCAGGTGCCGACGCTCATCGTCGCTGCGGATGCCGACATGGCGCCGCCGAGCCACTATGTCGAGGTGTTCAAACTGCTCGGTGGTGGCCTGCGGGACGGCGGCTGGATGGGCGAGGGCCGGCCAAAGGGCGGGCACGCGCTCGCGATCCTGCCGGGCCTAACCCACTACAACCTGGGAATTTCGCCACTATTCGCCGCGACTACGCTCGCCTTTCTCGAGTAGCAGCCGTTGGCTCCCATTCTGAATACGCCCCGAACAGCGCAGGCTACGCGCTTGCGGTGTCACTAGTACTCGCCCAGACGAACCATAGCCGGACGAGGGCAAGAAGGCCGTCGGCATCGAAGGCAACTGCATTTTCCAGGTCGGGCATTCGGTAGGAGAGGCGAAGGTGCAGGGGATCCGGGCCGACGGCGACAAACACCGTGTCACCTTGGCGAGCCAGCGCGTTCAGTATTCGTCTCTCCCCAGCGTTGAAGTCAGCGAGGTCGGTCGTGCGCTTGAGGTAGAGGAAGCGTCCATTCAGCTGCAAGACGCTGACCGAGGTGACGACAAGATCGCCTGCCGCCTCCGGCACCAATGCTGTCTCGTGCTGCAGCCAATCGAACCATCCTGATTGCTGAGCCTGAGTCTCGAGCATCTCTACGGGCATAACGGCGCCGGCTATTCGGCTCCTTCACCCTAAGTAGCGAATCATCTCTGTCCGCTCACCTGACCGGGCGAATATGTGACCCGCGAATAACTTGGCGTATCGCGAGCTAATGTGTATAGTCTCCCCGCGGGGAAACGTCTCTCCAGTCCGTATGAATTTGGGGATTAGACCGCTTTCAGCACTAGTGAGGCCATTGCTGTCACGGGGCGCCCTGGTTGGGGTGATCCTGCTTGCGGTGCTGCTGGTCGGCCACCCGGCCCCGCCTCAGCAGGCGTTGCAATCGGCGTCCATCACTCGCTTCCCGGTCGCTGACGTGGTGCCGCAGTTGGCGCCCGGCCCGCGGCATCTAGCGCCACGACCGCCGCCAACCCCAACGGCGCCGCCTCAGGCCATCGCCGCACGGGTGGTCCGGGCCCCGGTACGGGCGACGTCGCGACCGAAGCCGGCGCCACCGCATTTCGCCGTTGGGACCGGCCAGTGGGGCTTGATCAATCAGGACCGCCAGGCCGCCGGCCTCGCTCCGCTGCAATGGAACTCATGCCTGGCAAACGTCGCGACCGGTCAGGCGGCGCGGATGGCGGCACAGGGCTACATCTCGCACGCAAACGGCCGTAGCCTCGACCTTGCCTGTCACCTCGGTCCCCGGGCCAGCGAGAGCATTGGGTACCAGGGAGGCGGCATCAACGATGCGGCGATGAACGCGTGGTTCATGGGCGATGCGCCCCACCGGGCCAACATCATGGGGCCCTATCACTACGTCGGCGTAGCCTGGGTGATTGCCCCCAACGGCACCGCCTATCTTGCCGTCGAGTTCGGCTAGTCGGTAACGATCGACACGCCAATGTAGGTGGCGATCAAACAAGTCAGCCGCAGGTGGCCATGGACTAGCGATTCACACGGATCCGCTGCCCCGCTCGGACATTCTGCGGACCATTGATCCGGCACCCAAGTCCTGAGTCGATTCGATGCCACCGTAACTCCTGCTGGAAGCCGGCGCGATCCACGCGCGGAGCAGCAGGAAGCGCACGGTGGTTGCGACGAAATTGGCGATCACCAGCGCAATGAGTTCGAGCGTGCGGCTCGCGCCGGGAGCAACCAGGTGCACGGCCGTGATCGTAGAAGTCGTGAGGGCGAGCGCAATACCGAAGGCGGCGAGGCCACCGAGATGGTCCCGTCTGGCTACCCCATTCCGATGAGCCAGGAAGGTGAACCTCCGGTTGGCCGCCGTATTCCCGATGGCGGTGAGCACCAGGCTGACCGCGTTGGCGAGCGTCGCCGGCAAGGCGAGCCGCAAGGCGCTGTAGCAAGCAATGTAGGCGAGGGTGCTGAGGACGCCGATGGCGGCGAAGCTTCGGAGCTGGCGCGAAAGCCGCCAGACTCCGCGCAAGTCCTCGATGGCCGTGGCCACGACGTCGACGCGTGAGTCTGGATCGTCCCTCCAGTCGACAGGGACTTCGTGGATGCGCAGTCCGGCTCGGTGCGCCTGCACCAGGAGTTCCGTGTCGAAGAACCATTCCTGATTGGCAACCAGCGGCAGCAGCCTCCGGGCCGCCTCGGCTCGGGCCGCCTTGAAGCCACACTGGGCGTCGCGCACCTGTGTGCCGATGACGAGGTGAAGAAGGAGGTTGTACCCGCGTGAGATCAGCTCGCGCTTCGGACCCCGGCGAACTCGGGCGCCGCGCATCAGCCGGCTACCAATCGCGACCTCGCTATGCCCGGAAATGAGCGGGGCGACCAGCGGCAGTAGGCCATCCAGGTCGGTAGACAGATCGACGTCCATGTAGGCGACGATCGCCGCGTCACTCTCCAGCCATGCGTGTCGGATCGCGCGGCCTCGACCCTTGTCTTGGAGGCGCGTGGCGCGGACACCGCGCAACTCGAGCGCCAGCCGCTGGGCGATCGCCCAGGTCGCATCCGTGCTCGCGTTGTCGACGACGGTGATCCGCGCCTCAAAAGGAAATTGGTGGTCGAGGTATCGCCGCAGCCGGCGAACACTCCGCTCGAGGTCGCGTTCCTCGTTGTAAACCGGGATCGCGATATCAACGAGCGGAGTGACTACAAGGCTGGAGGCGACGACCGCCAGGTGTTGCGCCACGCCTCGATGTTGCGCGGGGAATGCTGTCGATTCCGTGACTATCCGTTAAGAACTCCGTGAGACGCGTTGTCACCTTTCTGCAAGCTTCACGAGTGCAGTCTTTACGTCAGCAATGGAAACCACACGGACGCTCCCAACCTATCGACCGGCTTCATCGTGGTCGCGGATTCGGCGCGCGGCCTCCTCGCTCGTGCGCGGCCGGGTCGAGGATCCCGCCTGGGCCCGGCCGGCCCTGATCGGCCTGCTCGGGACAACCGGGCTGCTGTACCTGTGGAACCTGGCGGCCTCCGGCTGGGCCAACGCGTACTACTCCGCCGCCGTCCTGGCGGGAACCAAGAACTGGGCCGCCTTCTTCTTCGGCTCGCTCGACGCCTCCAACTTCATCACGGTCGACAAGGCACCCGGCTCGCTGTGGGTGATGGAGATCTCGGCGCGCCTCTTCGGCTTCAACGCCTGGAGCGTGCTCGCGCCGCAGGCGCTGGAAGGGGTGGCGACGGTTGCGATCGTTTATCTCGCCGTCCGCCGCTGGTTTGGGCCGGCCGCCGGGTTGTTTGCCGGCGCCGTCGTGGCGTTGACCCCGGTCGCCGGCCTGATGTTCCGGTTCAACAACCCCGACGCGCTCCTGGTCCTGCTCATGACCGCCGCCACCTATGCGACGCTTCGCGCGATCGAAAATGGCCGGACGCGCTGGTTGGTGCTGGCCGGCGCGCTGATCGGGGGCGGATTCCTGGCCAAGGAACTGCAGGCTTTCATCATCATCCCGGTCCTCGCCGGCGTGTATCTGTTCGCCGGCCCGCCTTCGATCGGCCGCCGGATCGGTCAAGTGCTCGCCGCCGCCGTGGCCGTGATCGTGAGCTCGGGCTGGTGGATCGCCGCGGTCGAGCTGGTCCCGAGCGCATCGCGACCCTACATCGGCGGCTCGCAAAACAACGACCTGATCAGCTTGATCTTCGGATACAACGGTTTCGGCCGGCTCACCGGCAACGAGTCGGGGAGTATCGGCGGCCTTGGCGCTCTCGGCTCACGTTGGGGATTGACCGGCTGGAATCGCCTGTTCAACGACCAGTTCGGTGGCCAGGTCTCGTGGCTGATTCCCGCGGCAGTCATCCTGCTCGGCGCCTCGCTGCTGCTGACGTTCCGCCGCCCGCGGACTGATATCGTCCGCGCGGCGTTCCTTACCTGGGGTGGCAGCCTGATCCTGACCGGCGCGGTCTTCAGTTTCGCCCAGGGAATCATCCACCCCTACTACACGGTCGCGCTGGCTCCGGCGATTGGCGCGCTGGTTGGTATGGGCGGCGTCTACCTCTGGCAACATCGCTCTGAATCGATCGCGCGTCTGGCATTGGCCGGCGCGGTGGGGGGAACGGCGCTCTGGGCCTTCATCCTGCTTGGTCGCTCCTCCACCTTCGTTCCCAGTTTGCGGACGGGCGTGCTGGTTGCTGGTCTCGTGGCTGCAGTGTTGATCGCCGGCCTCTCGAAAGCATCCAGGAAGACTGCCCTCGCGATCGCGACGCTGGGCGTCGTGGCAGTGCTCGCCGGGCCGGCAGCCTATACCTTCGACACCGTCTCCACCGCTCACAGTGGCGCGATCCCCTCAGCGGGACCGACGGTTGCGAGCGGCAGCGGACCTGGCGGCGGAATCGCCGGCGGCGGCGGCGGTGGGCGATTCGGCGCTCCTGGGGGCGCATTCGGTGGAGGCTTCCGCGGTGGCTTCCCCGACGGAGGCCCGAATTCCGCCTTTGGTGGCAATCCCGGCGGCAATCCGGGTGGGGGCGCCGGGTTCCTCGACAGCAGCCGGCCAGCGGCGGACCTCGTCAGCCTGCTCCAGGCGAACGCGAGTCGCTACACATGGGTCGCAGCGACGACCAGGGCCAACAGTGCGGCGGGTTATGAGCTCGCGACCGGCGACCCGGTGATGGCGATCGGCGGCTTCAACGGGACTGACCCGGCGCCGACGCTGGCGCAGTTCCAGCAGTACGTCCGTGACGGGAAGATCCATTACTTTGTCGGTGGCGGCAGTGGACCCGGATCAGCGAGTACCAGCAGCTCCGCCTCCCAGATCAGCGCCTGGGTGCAGCAGAACTTCACGGCAACGACGGTCGG
>VBGO01000190.1 GCA_005882525.1 Chloroflexota bacterium | reverse complement strand
GCGGTTCGCTAAAGGGCTTCCAGGTATTCGATCACCTGGCGGGTCAGTTGGGTGGGCGTCGACGCGCCGGAGGTGACTCCCACACGGCTCTTGCCATGCAGCCACTCCGGCCTGATGTCCTTGGCCGTATCGACCAGGTAGGCCGGCTTGTGGGCCAGCTCCTTGACCACCTGCACCAGGCGCTTGGAGTTCGAGCTGCGCTCACTGCCCACCACGATCACGACGTCGCAGTCCTTGGCCGCCTCGCCCGCGGCTTCCTGTCGGTCCTGCGTGGCGCGGCAGATTTCGTTGTACGCCTCCGTCTGTGGGTACTTCTCGCGGACCCGCTTGATCATGGCGGCGGTGTCCCAGATGCTCAAGGTCGTCTGGCAGGTCACCGCGATCTTCTCGTTCTTGATGTCGAGCGCATCGACATCCCCCGGGTCCTGCACCAGGTGAACCCGGCCGGGTGCCTCGCCGATCACGCCTTCCGGCTCGGGATGGCCGCGCCGGCCAATATAGACCACGTCGTAACCGCGCTCCGCCAGGTCGCGAACGAGATCATGCGTTACGACGACGTCCGAGCAGGTCGCATCCACCATGTTGAGCCCGCGCTCGGCAGCTCGCGCCTTGACGGCCGGCGATACCCCGTGGGCCGTGAAGATCACCGTGCCGCCCTCGATCGTCTGCAGGCCCTCGAGCCGGTTGTCGGCGTCGACTAATTCGATGCCGTTCTCCTGGAGCTCGTCGGTCACATGTGTGTTGTGGACCAGGTAGCCGAGCATGCGGATCTTCTCCCCGGGACGGGCTTTGGCGGTCTGCTTGGCGGCCCGGATGGCCTCGACGACCCCGTGGCAATAGCCGCGTGGGGTGATCTTGAGTACGTCCATCGTTTCGAGTCTACCCGCGGGTCAGATGCGCGAAGCTAGCGAATGGTTACAAGGGTGTCACGACGGATTGGCTTTGGGACCGGTGGGGGCCGTTCCGGGGTCGGCGGCGGGGGTGGCGGCCTGGTCCCGGGAACCGGCTCGGGCTCAGGCGGGGGTGGGGGTTCCCTAACCAATGGTGATGGGGCCGGAGGAGAAGTTGATGATCTTGAGAAAGGCCAGGATACTGATGGCGGCCAGCACCGTGAGGAACCCGCCGACGATGTACGACGCGATCCGGTGCCGGGTGAAGACCGCGAGCCCCAGAAGCAGCAAGACGATGGCGACCAGGATATTCGAGAAATTCACGATAGCTTTCATTGCATCGCCTCCTTGTTGCTGAGCTTCACGCCTCGGACAGCGCCCGGTCAAGGTCTGAGATCAGGTCGGCGACGTCCTCGATTCCGACGGAGATCCGAACCAGTCCGTCCGCCACCCCGTGTGCCCGACGCGTTTCAGCCGGAATGGAGGCATGAGTCATGACCGCCGGCAGCTCGATCAATGACTCGACCCCGCCCAGGCTCTCGGCCAGGGTGAATAGCTGAGTCCGCTCGACGACGCGGCGGGCGGGCTCCAGCCCGCCCTTGACTTCGAAGGAGATCATGCCGCCGAACCCCGACATCTGTTTGCGGGCCAGGTCGCGCTGCGGGTTGCTGGGCAGCCCCGGGTAGAAAACCCGCGCCACCTTCGGGTGTTCGTTCAAGAAGGCGGCGACCAGCCGGGCGTTGCGGTCATGCTCGCGCATTCGGATGGCGAGCGTCTTCAGACCACGGAGCACCAACCAGGCATCCATCGGCCCGGGCACGCCACCCACGGCGTTCTGTAGGAAGGCCAGCCGCTCGCCAAGGTCCTCCCGATTCACCACCAGGGTGCCGCCGATCACGTCGCTGTGCCCGCCCAGGTACTTGGTGGCACTGTGGACGACGATGTCGGCACCCAACGATAGCGGCCGCTGAAAGTAGGGGCTCATGAAGGTGTTGTCGACGACGACCAGCGCCTGACGGGCGTGCGCCAGCTTGCTGACCGCCTCGATGTCAACCAGCTTCAGGAGCGGGTTCGTCGGTGATTCGAGCCAGATGATTCGGGTTCGTTCGGTCACGGACCGCTCGACGGCGCGGAGGTCCGAGCCGTCCACGAACGAAAAGCTGATGCCCAGCGGCTCGAGCACCCGACGAAAGAGACGGTAGGTGCCGCCATAGAGGTCGTCAACCGCAATTGCGTGGTCGCCCGGCTTGAGCAACTGCATGATGGTGGCTTCGGCCGCCATGCCGGAGGCGAACGCCAGGCCGTGGGCACCGCCTTCCAGCGCCGCGATGCACTGTTCCAGCGCGGCGCGCGTCGGGTTTCCGGTTCGGGAGTACTCGTAGCCCCGATGCTTGCCAACCCCGTCCTGGGCGAAGGTCGAGGTCTGGTAGATCGGCACCACGACGGCGCCGGTGGCCGGGTCAGGCGCTTGGCCGGCGTGAATCGCCCGGGTGGAAAACCCGGGGGTTCCTTCCCCGCTCATCGGGCGGCGCGGGTATGGGCCATGAACTCGAGGAGATCGAGCCTGGTGATGATCCCAACCGGCCGCTCGGCGTCCATCACGACCACGGCCGTGGCGCCACCCAGCAGCGTGTTGAAGGCCTCGTCGACGTGTGCCCCCGCGGCGATGGTCGGAAATGGCCCGTCCATCGCGGCGCCGACCGTGGTTTCGATCAGGCCGGGGTCACGATAGACACGGTCGAGCAGGCTGCGCTCCTGGATGCTACCGACGAGCGTCGTGCCCGGCCCGCTGCCATCGTCGGTGACCGGCATCTGCGAGATCCCGTATTCCTGGAGCAGGTCGATGGCGCGGCCGACTTTCTCCTTCGACGATACGGTGATCAATTCGGGCATCTCCCGCTCCCGGGTGGCGACCACGTCGTGCACGAGCTGGCGCGGAAAGCGTTCGAAGAAGCCGTTTTGCCGCATCCATTCGTCGTTGTAGATCTTGCTGAGGTTGTTCCGGCCGGTATCGGGCAGGATGACGACCATCAAGGTCTTCTCATCGAGCTCGCGGGCGACATCGATCGCCGCCTTCATGGCGGTACCGCCGGAGCCGCCGACCAGGATGCCTTCTTCACGGGTGATGCGCCGGGCGGTCAAAAAGGAGTCGCGGTCGTTGACCTGCACGATGCGGTCGATCAACTTCAGGTCGATGGTGCCGGGGATGAAGTCTTCGCCGATTCCTTCGACCTTGTACGGCTTGATCGTGTCGCCGGAGTAGAGGGATCCCTCCGGGTCGGCGCCGACGATCATCACCGACGACTTCTGTTCCTTGAGGTAACGGGCCACGCCGGTCATGGTGCCGCCCGTGCCCAGCCCGCCGACCACTACGTCCACCTTCCCGTCGGTCTGCTGCCAGATCTCGGGACCGGTCGTCTCGTAGTGCGCCTGCGGGTTCGCCTGGTTGAAGTACTGGTTGGGCTGAAAGGCGCCGGGAATCTCCTGGCTCAGCCGCTCCGCCACGGAGTAGTAGCTCTCGGGCGACTCGCGGGGGACGGCGGTCGGGCAGACGACCACCTCGGCGCCGTAGGCTCGCAGCAGCGCAATCTTCTCGGGTGACTGCTTGTCGGCCATCACGAAGATCATTCGATAGCCTTTGAGCGCCGCCGCGATGGCCAGCGCGTGGCCCGTGTTCCCGGAAGTCGGCTCGACGATGGTGCCACCCGGTCTCAGCAGGCCGCGCCGCTCAGCATCTTCGATCATGCGCAGCCCGATCCGGTCCTTCACGCTGCCGCCGGGGTTGAGCGTCTCGACCTTGGCCAGGATGGTCGGTCGCAGCCCGGCGGTGATGCGATGAAGCCGCACCAGCGGCGTGTGCCCGACGGCCTCCAGGATGCTGCCCAGGACCTGCACTGGGCCCCATTGTATGCGTAGAATCGGCCTCAGTTCAGAGGAGGGAGGCGCGCCGTGCCTGTATCGGTCGCCAATTCACAGCTGGTCTACGACGCCATGAAGGGGGTTGGCGTCGAACTGGTGAGCGCGTTGCCGGAGACCTGGCTGGTGCACCTGATCCGGATGGCTGACGAGGATCCCGATATGACCCTGGTCCGCTTGGCCAAGGAGGAGGAGGGGGTTGGCATCTCGGCGGGCGCGCACTTCGCCGGCATCAGGTCCGCAATGCTGATGCAGAACCACGGATTCCTGCAGGCGATCAACGGGATCGTCGGCGTATCGCTCCTCTACAAGATTCCGCTGCTGATGCTGATCACGGACCGGGGGAGGTTCGGCGAAAAAGATCCCTGGCAGACGGAGGGCGGCAAGCACACCCGACCGGTGCTGGATGCGCTGAATATCGCCCGCGAGGACCTGGCGCACCCGGATGAGGTCGTGTCGAAGCTGGCCAAGGCGATGGCGCTGGCGCAGAGCTCGTTGTCGCCGGTGGCGGTGCTCCTCGAACGCGACCTGATGTGGGAGGAGCCGCGATGAAGCGGATCGACTGCATCAAGTCCATCTACCCGGAGCTTGAAGACTGCGCGGTCGTCACCATCATGGGCGCCGTCGCCGCGGAACTGTACTCACTGGGCCATCGCGCCAACTTCTTCTATCTCGAACACGCGATGGGGCTCGCTTCGTCGGTCGGTCTCGGAATCGCGCTCGCGCAGCCCAAGCGCAAGGTGGTCGTGCTCGACGGCGATGGATCGGTCCTGATGAACCTCGGCGGGCTTACCACCATGGCGCGCTCGCGGCCGAAGAACCTGGTACACATCATCTTCGACAACGAGACCTTGCTGTCCGTGGGGGGCGGCGCACCGGGAGGATACAAATGGTTCACCACGGCCACCTCCACGGGCACGGACCTGGCGGGGGTCGCTAGGGCGGCCGGCTTCCCCCGCGCCCAGCTCGTCCGCGAGCTGGATGACTTCGAGGAGGCGGCCCTCGACGCGCTCAACGGCGATGAGCTGAGCTGCATCGTCGCCAAGGTCGACGCCGAGATGCCGAAGAGCTTCCTGATGGATATCCACATGCTGGAGAACCGTTTCGAATTTCCGCGAGCGCTGCAGCAGCCCCCGCGTGACAAAGACCAGATGCGCCGCCCGACCCGCGTCAGCAAAAAACAGCCGACGACGATCCCGGCGCTGAAATCAAGGGAGGAGTGAATTGAGTACGCGTGTCGACACCCTGGCATCATCGACTTGACCCAGCCGCTGTCCGAGCGGACGCCAATGATCCAGCTGCCGCCACCGTTCGCGAATACCCCGAACTGGACGACGCACGAAATCAGCCACTACGACGAGAAAGGGCCGGCCTGGTACTGGAACTGGTTCGAGGGCGGCGAGCACGCCGGGACCCATTTCGACGCGCCGATCCACTGGGTGACGGGCAAAGACAGGGACGACGTCTCCCAGGTCCCGGTGAGGCGGCTGATCGGGCCGGCGGTCGTGATCGACAAGTCGAAGGAGGCCCAGGCCAATCCTGACTATCTCCTGACCATCGACGATATCCGCGCCTTCGAGCGGCAGCATGGTGCCCTTCCGAAAGGCAGCTGGTTGCTCTATCGCACCGGCTGGGATGCCCGGGCCAATGACCAGAAGGCGTTTTTGAACGCCAATGAGACCGGGCCGCACACGCCCGGCATCGAGATCGAGCTGGCCAAGTGGCTCGCCAACGAGAGCCCGTTCGTCGGGGTTGGCGTGGAGACCGTCGGTACCGACGCCGGCACGGCGCATTCCTTCAACCCCCCCTTCCCCTGCCATCAGTTCCTTCTCGGCGCGAACAAGTACGGCCTGACCCAACTCGCCAACCTGGCGAAGCTGCCGCCGACGGGCGCCGTCCTGGTAGTGGCGCCGTTGAAGCTGGTCAAAGGATCGGGCAGCCCATGCCGAGCCCTGGCGCTGGTCCAGCGATAAGCGCACCCGCGGGTCTCGATCTCCGGCCGATCCGCCCGGAGGAGCAACGAGCGTATTCGACCCTCATGCGACGGACCTTTGGCGCGTCGCTCCCAACCGACGAGGAGCTGGCCGCCGCCAGGGAAACCACCGAATTCGACCGGACGCTGGCGTTTTTCGACGGTCCGGAGATCGTCGCCACCGCCGGCATCTTCTCGTACCAGATGACCGTGCCGGGGGGTGCATTGCCATGCGCCGGGGTGACCCGGGTGGGCGTGCTCACCACGCATCGCCGGCGCGGGCTGCTGACGGCGATGATGCGCCGCCAGCTGGATGACATCCACGAGCGCGGCGAGCCGCTGGCGGCCCTCTACGCATCGGAGACGGTGATCTACGGACGATTCGGTTACGGCCTGGCCACCTATCAGGCGGCGGTTGAGCTCGAGCGGTCGCACGCCGCCTTTGCCGCGAAGGTCCCGAGCAGCGGGCGGCTCTCCCTGGTCGACGTGCCAACCGCGGTCAGCGCGTTCACGCGCATCTGGGAGCAGGCCCGGCGCAACCAGCCCGGCATGCTCGGATTGGATGAGCGCTGGATGCGCTACCAACTGACAGACCTCGAGCTGCATCGGGAAGGCGCCAGCCCTCACTATCGCGCTCTCTACCAGAGCGACGGAAACCCATCGGGCTTTGCCGTTTACCGGCTCAAGCTGGATTGGGATGCGTCCGGCCCCAACGGGACGCTGCGGCTGGAGTCGTTGATCGCAGCCACCGCCGAGGCCTACGCGGCGCTCTGGCGCTACATCCTGGAAGTCGACCTGATGGCGCGGGTGTCGGCTGAAATGCGGCCGGTCGACGAGCCGCTGCGCTTCCTGCTCGCCGACTCGCGCCAGCCGAAGACGCGGATAGAGGATGGCATCTGGTTGCGCCTTGTCGATGTCGCCGCGGCCTTGGCCGGCCGCCGCTACGCCGTCGAGGGCCGCCTCGTCCTTCGTGTCCGCGACGAGTTCTGTCCCTGGAATGCGGGGAGTTTCGAATTAACGGGCGGCCCGACGAGTGCCGAGTGTCACCGAACGGATGCAAGCCCGGACCTGGAGCTGGATGCGGCGGACCTCGGGGCCCTCTATCTGGGCGGCAATCGGTTCCGCACGCTACAGGAGGCACAACGTGTCAACGAGGTTCGCTCGGGCAGCGTCGCCCGTGCCGACGCCATGTTCGCGATCGATCGCGCCCCCTGGTGCCCGAGCCACTTTTAGGCAGCAACAGCCGGCCGCAGGCTCGATAATTCCGTCGTGGACCGCGAGACCTGCCTGTCCTTCGATCGGCAGGATCCGCTCGCCTCCGTGCGGGACGAATTCGCCATCCCAGAGGGCGTGATCTATCTCGATGGCAACTCGCTGGGCGCGTTACCACGCCAGACGTTACCTCGGCTGACGCAGGTGATCGCCGAGGAATGGGGCAGCGGGCTGATCCGCAGCTGGAACGCCGCCCACTGGATCGAAGCGCCGGCGCGTATTGGCGACAAGATCGCTCGCTTGATCGGCGCCGGCGCGGGCGAGGTGATCGTCGCCGACAGCACCTCGGTGAACCTTTTCAAGCTACTGGCGGGTGCGCTGCGCATCCAGCCGGGACGCCATTTCATCCTGACCGAGGCCTCGAACTTTCCGACCGACGTCTACATCGCGCAAGGGCTGATCGACTTGCTGGGCGGCAATCATGCCTTGCGCGTCGTCGAGCGCACCGAGATCGAGCGTTCGCTCGACGGGAGCGTGGCGGTCTTGATGCTCACCCACGTTGATTACGCGACCGGAGCGATCCACGACATGCGTCGCATTACCGCGGCCGCCCAGAAATTCGGGGCGCTGATGCTGTGGGATCTCTCGCATAGCGCCGGTGCCGTGCCGGTCAACCTGAATGCCTCGCAGGTCGACCTCGCCGTGGGGTGCGGCTACAAGTATTTGAACGGCGGCCCGGGGGCGCCGGCCTACGTCTTCGTGGCCAAAGGCCTGCAAGACGCGCTGCAATCCCCGCTCTCCGGCTGGATGGGGCATGCGGAACCCTTCGCGTTCGAGCCGGACTACCGCCCGGCTGCGGGAATCAAGCGGCAGCTGGCCGGCTCGCCGCCCATCCTCAGCATGCTGGCGCTGGAAGTGGCGATTGACCTCTGGCTGCGCATCGACCAGAAGGCGGCCCGGAGCAAGTCGATGGCTCTGGGCGACCTGTTCATCCAGCGGGTGGACGAAACCTGCCGCGACCTCGGCGTCGAGGTGGTGTCGCCGCGCGAGGCGGAACGGCGCGGCTCGCAGGTCTCGTTGCGCCATAAAGAGGCGTATCGGGTGATGCGGGCGCTGATCGACCGCGGCGTGATCGGCGATTTCCGCACCCCCGACCTGCTGCGGTTTGGCTTTGCGCCGCTCTACACCCGCTACGTCGACATGTTCGATGCGGTCCGCGTTCTGCGTGAGGTGCTGGCGTCGCGCGCCTGGGACCGCCCGGAGT
>VBGO01000189.1 GCA_005882525.1 Chloroflexota bacterium | reverse complement strand
AATCTTGCGAGATTTGTGAGAAGTGGCTCAACGGAGTAGCAATTGGGTGACGGCAACGGTCATGCCGCCCAGCGCCAGGGCGACGAGCGCCAGCGCCGTCAGGGGACGACGAACACGGTTCGGCCGCCGTGGCGGAGCAAAGTCGACGCCGATCTGGGCGTGATCAAGCCGCGACATGGGTGTCACCTACCTGTGATGGGGTGAGCCGGTCGTGCCAGCGCGCCTGCATCAGCAGGCCGAGTCCGGTGAGGTGAGCCTGCCATGGAATATCCGGCGCAGCCTGGTAGGGCAACGACGGGATCGTGATGGCGAAATTGAGCCGCTGCCGGGCTTGCTCCAGGCCGTTTTCGACGAACGCGAACCGCCCGCCGAGGCAGAGTGGGGTGGAAGGACCGATCGCCACGTCCGAGGCGGCGCCCCGCACGAATTTGACCAGGGCATTGACCGAGAAGGCCAGCTCGTCGAGCTGCCCCTCGGCATCATCGGCAGGGGCGTCCAGCAGGAAGGTGCGAAAGAAGCGGG
>VBGO01000188.1 GCA_005882525.1 Chloroflexota bacterium | reverse complement strand
GCAGCCCGTCGGTCGTCCGCATGCCGCGTGCCAGGGCCAGCGGTTTCAGATCGATGCGCTCCACCTGGAGACCGGCCGCCGTGACGGCCTCCACGACCGCGTCGATCATGGCTCGCCGGGCCGCCACCAGGTGGACGGCGTAGCCGGTGCGGTCGCGGGCGGCGTGCCACGCGAAATACACGTCGGCGGCTTCCATCGGGACCTGGCGCCGGCCCTCGAACACGACGGCGCTGCTGAGCTCGCCGGCCGGGATGGCGGGCAAGCGGAAATCGCGGAAGGCGGTCCCTGTCTCCCCGATCGCGACCCGGGCTCGGGTCGTCGCAAAAGCGCCGGCCTCGAGGGCGCTCCGCACGGCCGTGGTCAGCAACGGTGTGGGCATCCCATCGATCAGCGCCCCCTCGGGCAGCAGGACTTCCGCGTGGCGCGTCAGCCGGCGACCGTCGGCCTCCAGCAGCTTCAACTCTTTTGCTCCGACGTCGACGGCGCAGAGGCGCGTCACTGGATGCTTTCCCAGGTAACCAGCGGTTTGGCGTTCAGTTCCGTCACCAGCGCCGTCAGCGTCCGATTCGTACCGGTGGCGGTGACGGTGACGTTCCAGTTGGCGCCGTTCCCACTGCAGGGGTTGCCCTTGGCAATACCCACGTTGAGCGTGATGGGACCCCCTGGGTAATTGAGGGTCACCGCACTCGTCTTGGGAGCATTACACCCGTTGCCATTCTTGGTGTCGATCGCATACATGGCATAGGCGAGCCCCGCGTCGAGTGCATAGGTGGTGCGGGCATCTGTCCGCACCGTGTTCAGGCCGAGGAAGGCCGCGCTGGCAAGAGAGAGGCCGGCCCAGGTGATCAGGAGAAACGCGGCCAGGAAGACGAGCACCACCAGGAGCGCCTGCCCACGCTCACCAGCTCTGGCCCTGCGCGGCATCAGACGCAACCCCCAGGACGGTTGCCGACGTTGAGCGTTTGGGCGGCCGCCCCGACGGCGGACGGTTGCAGGATCACCGTCGCATAACAGCTCCCGGCAGCCGCGCTGATCGTGACAGTGGTCATGCCGCGGGCGACAACCTGGTCATTGCCGTTGAGGGTGCGAATCAGGTTCTTGCTGCCATCGATGCTGTAGACGACCGCATTGCTCCCTGGCGCACCATAGTTAAAGGAAACGGTGCTGCCGCCGCCGATCGTCCCGGTCGGCAGCACGGTCGCCATGCTCAGGTCGCGGGTAAGCGCTATGTCGGCGCCGTTGAGGGCGTTGTCGGCAGCAATCTGCCGGGCCTCCTGCGAGAGGGTTCGGTAGCCAACCGCGAAGGTTCCGACCATCGCCAGGCTGAGGATGGCCATCAGCAGAACGCCGATCATGGCTTCGATGACGGTGAAGCCGCGCTGACGTGCACTGCGCCTCATGGGTTCACCTTTAGAAAACGGAGCGCCTGGGTGATCGCGTTGGGGCCGGTGACGGTCAGCACGAGCTGCTGCAGGCCGTTGTCAGCATTCGCCGCCGCGAAGGTTTTGCTGGCGGGGTCGTAGTAAAGAACCTGGTAGGAAAAGGTGTAGCCGCTTGCACTGAGGTTCAGGTACGGTGTCGCTTTGGGTGCGGCGGAATAGGTCTGGCTCTTGATGTATTCCGCGTCCGAACGGACGAGGCGATCGAGGCTGGTCGCCTGTTGATGCCGAGTCGCCGAGATGGTGATGGCCGAAAAGGCGCCCAGGACCGAAACGACGATGACGGCGAGCAGCGCGATGGCGACCGTGGTCTCGATCAGGCTGAAGCCCTGTTTACGCGTCATTTCAACGCTCCCACCAGCCCGTACATCGCCGAGATCAGCGACACGGCGATGAAGCCGACGACCAGTCCGACGGCGACCGTCATCACCGGCTCGATCAAGGAGGTCATCGTCCGGATCCGGTAGTCGAGTTCCTCTTCGTAATAATCGGCCGCCTGCCCCAGGTAGGTGTCGAGCGTTCCGGTCTCCTCCCCGACCCGCACCATCTGGGTCAGCATCGGCGGAAAGAGGTGCGTGCGGAGCAGCGGTCCGGCAAATCCTTCGCCGCCCGTCATCTGCTCCTTGACGGTGCCCAGCCCGCGCTGGAAGACCTTGTTGCCGGTCCCGGCGATGACGGCGTCGAAGGTCTGCCCCAGCGGAACGCCCGCCTTTAGCACCATGGCCAGCGTCCGCGAGAAGCGATTCAACACCGCGGACATGACGATGGGTCCGATAATCGGAGCCCGCAGCGAGAGCAAATCTTTCGCGTAGATGCCACGCCGGGTCCGCAGCGCCAGCGCGACCGCGCCGGCGAGGATGCCGAGCACGGCGCCGATCACCAGGCCCCACGACCGGCTGAAGTTGACGACCGCGATCAGAATTCGGGTCGACAGGGGCAGCTCCACCCGGAACTCGGCGAAGATCTTGACGAAGGCGGGCAAGGCGAAGAACACCAGGATGAGGACCACGCCGGTGGCCACCACGAGGATGACGGTCGGATAGATCATGGCGGTCCGCACCCGGCGGACCGTGTTCAGGTCTCGGCGCAAATACCCCGCCAGTTCTTTGAGGGTTGCCTCGAGGTTACCGGTCAGCTCAGCGACCCGAACCAGGTCGATGTACAGGCTGGGGAAGGCTTTCGGATGCTTGACCAGCGACTCGGAGAGATTCTGTCCGCGCTCGAGGTCATCCAGGACGGCCAGGATCGCCCGCTTGAACAGCGGGGAGGCGGTTTCCTCGGCGATGACGCCCAGCGCCCTCGTCATGGGCACGCCGGCGCCCACAAAGGTGGCCAGCTGCCGCGTGAATAGGATGACGTCGTTGCGCGAGATCTGATAGAGCGACGGGAAGTAGTCCGCCATCGTCTTCTTGAGCGGCGCGGGATACAGTTGGACGATCTTGAGCCCTTCCAGCCAGAGCGCCTGCTCGGCGGCGGAGGTGCCGGCGGCCTCGATCCGACCCTCCCGTTTCTTGCCGGCCTCGGTGTAGGCCCGATAGGCATAACTAGGCATCGCTATCCTCGCCCAGATGCACCGAGCGCATCACCTCGGCGATCGTCGTCACGCCTTCGTCGATTTTCGCCAGCCCGGACGACTTGAGAGTGGTCATGCCTTCCGCGATGGCACGCTGGCGCAGCGCTTCGGGCGGCGCGTCACGGACCAGCAGGCGCTTGATGGCGTCGCTGATGCGCAGGACCTCGAAGACACCCATCCGCCCGTGGAAACCGGTGTGCGCGCAGAAGGCGCAACCCGTTCCGCGACGAAAGATGATGCCGTGGCCGCCGATGGCCCGGTAGAATTCGAACTCCTCCGGAGCGGGTTCATAGGGCACGACGCATTCGGGGCACAGCCGGCGGACCAGCCGCTGGGCGAGCACGCCGGTTACCGCCGAGCTCACCATGAACGATTCGATGCCCATCTCGAGGAAGCGGTAGATGGCACCGACGGCATCGGTCGCATGGAGTGACGACAGGACGAGGTGGCCGGTGAGCGCCGACTGGACGGAGATCTCGGCGGTCTCCTTATCGCGGATTTCGCCGACGAGGATGGCGTCGGGGTCCTGTCTGAGGATGGAGCGCAGCCCGTTGGCAAACGTGATCCCGGCAAGCCGGTTGATCTGGATCTGGTTGACGCCCTCGAAGGTGTACTCGACCGGGTCCTCGATCGTCATCACGTTCTGCTCCACGCGGTTGAGCTCGTTGAGCGCGGCATACAGCGTCGTCGTTTTGCCACTCCCGGTCGGACCGGTGACGAGGATCATCCCGTAGGGCGAGCGGACCAGGCTGCGGAAGGTTTGCAGCGAGGCCGGTGCGAAGCCCAGGGTGTCGAGGCCGAGGATGGAGCGCGACCGTTCCAGCAGGCGCAGCACCACCTTCTCGCCCCAGATGGTCTCGATGGTGCCGACCCGGATGTCGAGCGGGCGCCCATCGACGGTCGTCTGGATCTGTCCGTCCTGGCTATGACGCCGGTCGACGATGTCGAGGTTGGCCAGCAGCTTGACGCGCGACGCAATCGGCGCCGCCAGCGTCGCCGGCAGCTTGGTGGCGTCGTGCAGCACCCCATCGATCCGAAAGCGGACCCGAAGATGGTCCTGCTGGGGCTCGATGTGGATGTCGGAGGCGCGCTCTTCCGCGCCCTGGGCGATGATGAGATCGACGATCTGGACGACGGGCGCGTCCTGCCGCACCTCCGCCAGCCGGCGGCTGGGGGCGCCGGGTTGCAGCGTCTCCTCGAAAGACCGGACGTGGCGGTCGACCCCGGTCCGCAGCTTGTATGCCTGGGTGATGGCCAGGTCGATTTGCGACTTCACGCCGAGCACCGGCTTGATCCGCTTGCGGGTCAACACCTTGAGCTCGGCGAACAGCGCGAGGTCCCCGGGATCCGTGGTCGCGACTTCCAGCTCGTCCTTCTCGAGGCGAATCGGCAGGATGGTGTGTTCGCGCGCGTAGGACTCCGGAATCAGCGCCAGCGCGTCCTTCTCGATGCGGGCGCGACTGAAGTCGATCTGGGGGACATTGAAGTGGAGGCTCAGGACGCCCGCGAGGGCTTTCTCGTCGACCATCCCCTGGGCGAGCAGCACCTGTCCGAGCGGCCGGCGTTGCCGCCGCTGCTCGGCCAGCGCGGTCTCGAGCTGCTCGGCGGTCAGCAGCCCGTGCTCGAGGAGCAGCTCCCCCAGCCGTTTCTCCTGGCGAAGACCGAACCGGCCGGCCGGCTGCTGCTCGACGGCGCTCATACGGCCTGACCTACCGGCCCTTCCAGCTGGCGGCGGATCTGGTGCAACGCCTCGGGAGTGAAGCGCAGGTGCCGCCCTGGTGTCCGGAATGCCGGCTGGATGTCACCGCGGTTCACCGCGCGGATCAGGGTTGACTTACTGATCCCGAGCCAGCGCGCCGCCTCGCTTGTAGACAGCGCCGGCTTCATATGCCTCTAACGACGCAAACGCGTCAAGCGGGGCAAACCTGCGTGATTGCTAAGCCGCCAGACGGCGCAACTCGTCGGGGTGTTGGGCGCGCGCCGCGGCGAGGCTGAACTCGACCAGGCCGGCCCTGATCAGCTCGCTGAGGCTGCGCTCCATCGTGTTCATCCCGTCCTTGGCGCTGGTCGCGTCTTGCCCTCCTTGATCAAGTTCTGGACCGCGATCGTGTTCAGCAGGACTTCGAAGGCGGCGACCCGGCCTGGCCCATCCCGGCGCGGTAGCAACTGCTGGTAGATCACCGCCGCCAGCGTGTTGGAGAGTTGGACCCGGACCTGTTGCTGCTGGTCGCCGGGGAACACGTCTACCATTCGGTCGACGGCCTGGGTGGTGTCGTTGGTGTGTAATGTGGCCAGAACCAGGTGTCCGGTTTCGGCAATCGTGATGGCGGCTGAGATGGTTTCGAGGTCGCGCATCTCGCCGACGAGCAAGACGTCGGGCGTCTGCCGAAGGGCCGCCCGCAAGGCGTCGGCGAAGGAGGGGACATCCGCCCCAACCTCGCGTTGTTCGACAATACCCCGCTGGTGCCGGTAGACGTACTCGATCGGGTCCTCGATGGTGATCACGTGGCAGGGCCGGACCGCCACGATGTCGTTGACCATCGCCGCCAGAGTGGACGATTTGCCGGAGCCGGTCGGCCCGGTCACGAGGATCAACCCCTGCGCCAGCCGGGTGAGGCCGCGCACTACGGCCGGGACTCCGAGCTGGTCGAAGCTGGGGATCTGGTACGGAATCAGCCGCAGCGCCATGCCGACCGATCCGCGCTGCTTGAAGGTGTTGATCCGAAATCGCGCCAGGCCCTTCCAGTTGAGGGAGAAGTCCAGGTCACCCTGCGCCTGGAAGCGAGCCCAGCGCTCGGGCGACGACACCTCTTTTGCCATCTGCTCGATCTGGTCGGGACGCAGGGGATCGGGAGCGATGGGCAGCAGGGCGCCGTCCTTGCGCATGGTGGGCGGCGCGCCGGCGGTCAGGATCAGATCGGAGGCGGACTGCTCCAGCAGGATCTGGAGGTAGGCGTCGATGATCAAGGGATGCGCATCGGCGGGCGGGCTCGGAGGCGCCATTGATTGCTTGACATCCTGTGCAACCTGCTCGGAGCAGCCTTCTTGCTTCCGCTCGGGATGGCGCTCGGCAGCTTCTTCGAGGTGGTCCTCGACCGCGTCCCCCGGGGTGAATCCCTGCTCTGGCCGCCGTCGCACTGCCGTACCTGCAACCATCGGCTGACCGTCGACGAACTGGTCCCGGTGATCAGCTACCTGGCCCAGCACGGCCGCTGCCGCGCCTGTGACACGCCGATCGGCCGCGGCGTGCCGATCCGCGAGGCGCTGAGCGGCCTCGCCCTGGCGCTTCCCTGGGCGTTGGTCGGCTGCGCCCACCCGCTGGGCTCGCTGGTGGCCGGCCTCGTCGTGTTGCTGGCGATCTGGATCGCCCAGGGAGTGCGGCAAGCCCGCCGCCCGGCCGCCGGCTGACGCAATTAAGATCGCAAGCACTCGTTATTGCCTACGCAATAAGGCCATGAGACTCACAGGGCCGCTGCTGCGCGATGGGATCGGCATCCGCAGGGTCATCGGCCTCGCGTTCCTGCTGATGGCGGTGGCCGCGGTAGCCTACCTCGAGCGATCGCTCGGCGCTCGCCTGGACCTGCGGCTCCTCTACTTCTTGATCGTCCTTTGCGGCGCGATCCTCCTGCCGCGGCTGCTGGCGCTGGCCGTCGCGGGCGGCGTCGCCGTTGTCAGCGTCGGCATCAGCGACGCCGAAGGTGCCATCCTGATCATCAACGGGCTGACCCACCTCCTGATGTACGGCTACGCGGCCCTCCTGACCAACAACTGGGAGCAGGAGCGCCGGCGATTGATGCGGATGAGCCGCGTCGATGTGCTGACCGGGCTTCACAACCTGCGTTCACTGCAGGAACAGCTCCCCACCTGGCTCGGCCCGGCTGCGCGCACCGGCCGGCGGATGGCCCTGATGATGATGGACGTCGACGGTTTCAAGTCGGTGAACGACCGGCTCGGCCATGCCGTCGGCAACGAGCTGCTGAAGGAGGTGGCCAACCTCCTGCGCTTTGCGGTGCGGGTCGGCGACGAGCCCTTCCGCTTCGGCGGTGATGAGTTCGTCTTGTTGCTCTCGGACGCTGATGGTCCCGGCGCGCTCGTGGTGGCCTCGCGGATCCAGGACATCTACCGGTCGATGGGGCAGACCCTGCGCGGCACCGGCGTCGACGTCTCCTTCAGCATCGGCCTCGCCGTCTTTCCTGAGGATGGCATCACCCCCGAGGCTTTGCTCGAGCGCGCCGACGCCGCACTCCTCGAGGCCAAGCGCGCGGGGCCGGCGAAGATCGTTCGCTACCAAGCGCGCTCAGCTGCCTAGGGACGGCAGATAAAGGCGACTGGCGCCAGCGGGTAGCTCGGTCCGGCGAAAAAGAGCTGTTCGGTACCGTTGCCCTGGGGCACCCAGACGTCGTTGACGACCGCGTGGGACGCCGTGTCACCCTTGGCGATCACGACTGATCGCTGCGGCTGCACGAAAGTGCCGGTGGTGTCCTTGCGAATCCAGTAGTAGGAGACGGTGCCGCCCGATCCGTTTGTCCGGAACGTACCGGTGGCGGTGATCGAGCCGAGCTTGCACTTATTCGAGTTGTTGACCGTCCAGTTAACGGATTCCGCGGCGTTAGTCAATGCAAAGGCCGGTGTGGGCGTGGGCGTCGGGGTTGGCGTG
>VBGO01000187.1 GCA_005882525.1 Chloroflexota bacterium | reverse complement strand
TCGAGCGAGCGCTGACGGTTGCCGGATATGACCGGCTTCGGTCCGAGCAGGCGGAGGCCGTCAAGGCCGGCCGGTTGATGGGCATCGGCATCGCCTCGTACGTCGAGATGGCCGGCTTCGGTCCCGAGGGTGACCTCTTCGAGAGCGCCACCGTGCGCGCCCATGCCGACGGGACGGTGACCGTGGTGACCGGGACCTCGCCCCACGGACAGGGTCACGAGACCGCGTGGGCGCAGCTGGTGTCCGCCGAGCTCGGCGTGGCACTGGATCGCATCGTCGTCAAGCACGGCGACACCGCGACCGTCCCGGTCGGGGTGGGTACGTTCGGCAGCCGGAGCGCGGCAGTCGGCGGGACGGCGGTCCACCTCGCCGCCTCCGACGTTGCGGAGAAGGCACGAGAACTGGCCGCGCAGCTGCTCGAGGCCGCCCCCCCGGACGTCGTCCTGAACGAGGGACGGTGGCAGGTGCGCGGCGTGCCCGGCCGAGCGGTCACGTTTGCGGAGATCGCGAAGGTCGCCTATGGCAGCGGCCGGCCGAATGCGATCGAGGCCGGCCTGGAAGCCACCCGATATTTCCAGCCGCCCGGCATGGTCTTTCCCTTCGGGGCGCACGTCGCCGTCGTCGACGTGGACCCGGAGACCGGCTCGGTCGGGCTGCGCCGTTACGTGTCGGTCGATGATTGCGGCCGGATCCTCAACCCGTTGCTGGTGGAGGGCCAGGTGCACGGCGGCCTGGCGCAGGGCATCGCCCAGGCCCTCTACGAGGAGGTCGCCTACGGGGCCGATGGATCGCTGCTCAGCGGTAACCTGACGACCTACATGATCCCGACGGCGCCGGACCTGCCCAGCTTCACGCTGGATCGCACGATCACGCCGAGCCCGATCAATCCCCTTGGCGTGAAGGGGGTTGGCGAAAGCGCCACCATCGGCTCCACGCCGGCGGTGGTCAATGCGGTGCTCGACGCGCTCGCCCCGCTGGGGATAAGGGAGATCGATCCACCGTGCACCCCGGAAAAAGTCTGGCGCGCGATCGAGCGGGCGGGTGCGGCGGCATCGCGTTGAGGCTCTGCACATACTCGGTCGAGCCGGGCACACCGCGTCTGGGGGCCCATTGCGGGACAGCGGTGCTCGACCTTGCCCGCTACTCGCACCTTCACGATGGCCTTCGCTTGCCCGCCGACATGCAGGCGCTGCTCGATGCCGGTCCCGGGGCCTGGGGGCACGCCGGCGACCTCTACCGGCGCTTCTCGGCGGAACTGGACAGCCACGACCTCGTCCAGGACGCGGAGGCGGGCCTCGCCTATTCGGCCGACCGGGTCCGCTGGCACGCACCGATTCCTCGGCCCCGCAAGAACGTCGTTGGTCTGGGTCGAAACTATGCCGCGCACGTCGCGGAGCTTAAGCAGGAGCTGCCGGCGGCGCCGATCTATTTCACGAAGCCGCCGACGAGCGTCGTCGGCCCGGACGAGGCAATCCGCTACCCGCATGGACTGACGACGCGCCTCGACTGGGAGGTCGAGCTGGGGGTAGTCATCGGCAGTGGCGGGCGGGACCTGGAGGAGCGGACCGCGCTCGACCACGTCTTCGGCTACACGGTCGTCAATGATGTCTCGGCGCGAGACCTGCAATTTCGAACGCCGCAGTGGTTCAAGGGCAAGAGCCTGGATGGCAGCTGTCCGATGGGGCCGGTGATCGTCACCGCGGACGAGATCCCAAACCCGCAGGCGTTGCGCCTGCGCCTGGCCGTCAACGGGGTCACAAAACAGGACAGCACGACGGCCCAGATGATCTTTTCGGTGGCGCGGATCATCGCCGACCTTTCCGCGGGCATGACACTCGAGCCGGGTGACTGCATCTCGACCGGCACGCCCGACGGGGTCGGCGATGGCCGGATCCCGCCCGAATACCTGCAGCCGGGCGACGTGGTCGAGGCGGAGATCGAAGGCATCGGGCTTCTGCGGAATCCCGTTCGCTAGGGCTGCAGCTTCCAGTGCTCGAGCAGGTCGATCGCCGGATAGGCGGTCAGGTCGTACTGGACGGGGGTGATGGACACATAGCCGTCACTCACCATCGCGGCATCGGCGTGCTCGGTCAACTCCTGAAGCTTGAAGGTGCCGTCCAGCCAGTAATACGTCTGGTTCCGCGGATCGGTCCGCTTCTCGAACCGTTCCTCGACCCGTGAATCGCCCTGGCGGGTGATGGCGACGCCTTTGATCTTCTCCTCGGCGATGTTCGGGATGTTGACGTTCAACAGGGTCTTGTCGGGCAATCCCTTCGCAATCACCGCGAGCGCCAGCTTGCGGGTGAACCGTGCGGCATAACTGAAATCCGGATTGGTGAACGTCGCGAGCGAGACGGCGATCGAGGGGATGCCCAGGATACGGGCCTCCGTCGCCGCGCTCACCGTGCCCGAGTAGATGACGTTGGTTCCGGTGTTCGAGCCCAGGTTGATGCCGGAGACGACCAGGTCGGGCTTGCGGGCCAGAATCGCCTTGACCGCGATCTTCACGCAATCGGCCGGCATGCCGTTGACGGCGTAGCCGAAGCGCACGTTGCGCCGGACCACCTCCTTGGTGCGGAGTGGAAGCAGAAGGGTGATCGCATGTCCGACGGCACTCCGCTCGGCGTCGGGGGCGACCACCTCGACCTCGCCGATCTTGCGCAGCTCCTGCCAGGCGGCCAGGATTCCCTGGGCATAGATACCGTCATCGTTGGTCAACAAGATCAGCGGTTTCGCCACGATTTCGCCATCAATGATGCGCCTTTCGCGCGCTTATACTGGACCCGGCGACGATGGAAGATCCCATCCTGGAGTTCTTGCGTTCCCAGGCCCGGAACTACCGCTGCCGCGTCTGCGGAAGTAACCATAAGGGTTCCCAGCTGCGCAAGATCGGAAACCACAACAACAAGCTCATCGTGCAGGTGACCTGCGGGCGTTGCCGCGACTCCTTCTTCCTTCATGTCGAGTTTGCCGGTTCGATCGTCAACGCCGTCGAAGAGGTCACCCGGGTCGCCGCGCCCTCCCCACGGGACGCGGATGAGATCGAGGGTGATCCGCTGACCCACGACGACGTGCTGGACGCGCATGAGCGACTGGCGGCCTTCAGCGGCAAGCTGACCGACCTGCTGGACGGCTAGGCCAGCGTTCGGTAGCCGCTTCGGTAGTAGATCAGCGGCGCCTTCCCGCTGCCAATCGCCATGGCGACGACCTGGCCGACGATGACGGTGTGGTCGCCAGCGTCGAGCGTGCTGTGCACCGTCGCCTCCAGGTAACCGGTCGCCTCCTTCAGGATCGGCGCGCCGGTGACGCCCAGCTGAAAGCTGCCTTCCCGGAACTCCGGCTCACCGAGCCGCGCGTTGTCGGCAAAGAAACGCGCGGTGCCTTCGGCCTGCTCGTCGAGGATGTTGATGGCGAAGGCGCGGCTTTGCGTCACCAGCCGGTGCATCACGGTCGATCGCTCCACCGAGACCAGGATCAGCAACGGATCCAGCGATTGGGAGCTGAACGCACTGACCGTCATCCCATGCATCCGGCCGGCCGCCGTCGTGGTCATGATCGTGACCCCGCTGGCGAAGTGGCTCATCGCATGCCGGAACGACGCCTTATCCAGCGGCAGGTTCACGCCGCTACGTTACGAGAACGTCGCCCGATCACCCACTGCTCGGCTATACTGTAGATCTCCGACTAGACCAGTCGGAGATCCATGAGATTCTCCACCCGTTCCGAATATGGCATTCGCGTCATGGTGCGCCTCGGCCGCAGCTTTGGCGGCGGCCCGGTCCCGCTCAACGAGCTGGCCGAGCAGGAGGGCCTGCCCCTGTCGTACCTGGAGCAGATCGCCGGCCAGCTGCGACGTGCCGGGCTGGTCGCCAGCCGGATGGGCGTCAAGGGCGGCTACACACTCGCCCGGCAGCCGGCGGCGATCTCGATGGCCGACATCGTCCGCAACCTGGAGGGGTCGCTGGCCCCGGTCAGCTGCCTGGCGGAAGGCGGCGGGCCGGGTGAGTGCACCCATGCCGACACGCCGTGCTCGGCGCATACCTTCTGGGAGCGGCTGCAAGGCACCATCACGTCGACGCTCGAGTCGGTGACCGTCGCGGACCTGATGCAGGAGGCGCAGCCGGCATGATCCAGGCCCGAGCGCTCAACGCGCAGGCGGTTCGCGCCGACTTCCCCATCCTGAGCCGCCAGATCCACGGCAAGCCACTGGTCTACCTGGACAGCGCCGCCACCTCGCAGAAACCGGCAGTCGTGATCGATGCCATGGACGACTACTACCGGCGCTACAACGCCAATCCGCATCGTGGTGTCTACACCATCAGCGAGGAGGCGACGGCCGCCTACGAGTCGGCCCGCCAGCGGGTGGCGACCTTCATCAACGCTGCTTCCCCAAAGGAAGTGATCTTCACCCGGAACACGACCGAGGCCATCAACCTGGTGCGCTACAGCTGGGGGCGGGTCAACGTCCGCAGCGGCGACCGCATCCTGCTCACGGAGATGGAGCACCACAGCAACCTGGTGCCCTGGCAGCTGCTGGCCCAGGAGCAGGGCGCCCGGCTCGAGTTCCTGTGTATCGACGACGACGGCCTGCTGCAGCTCGACCAGCTGGAGCGCAAGCTCGCCGGCGTCCGGCTTCTCGCGCTGACCCATCAATCGAACACCCTGGGGACGATCAATCCCATCAAGGCGATCGCTGCCGCGGCGCGCCGAGCGGGGGCCGTGGTGCTCGTCGATGGGGCGCAGGCGGTGCCCCACATGCCGGTCGACGTCCAGGACCTGGACGTCGATTTTTATGCCTTCAGCGGCCACAAGATGTGTGGTCCAACCGGGATCGGCGTCCTCTGGGCGCGGCGGGCTCTGCTCGAATCGATGCCACCCTTCCTGGGTGGCGGGGACATGATCAAGCGAGTCAAGCTCAACGAGGCGACCTGGAACGACCTGCCCTGGAAGTTCGAGGCCGGTACCCCGAGCGTGGCGGAAGGTATCGGGTTGGGCGCCGCGGTCGATTACCTCAGCCAGTTTGGGATGGAGCGGGTGCGGTCGCACGAGCGAACCCTGGTCGATTACGCGATGGAGAAGCTGCAGGAGATCCCTGGGATCACCCTCTACGGCCCGCGCGACCCCGAGATCCATGGTGGGGCCATCTCCTTCACGCTGCCGAATATCCACCCACACGACCTGGCGACCCTCGTCGACCGGGAAGGCATCGCGGTCCGCGCCGGCCACCATTGCACCCAGCCGCTGATGGACCGGCTCGGCGTGCCGGCCACCACTCGGGCCAGCTTCTACATCTACAACCGGGTGGAAGAGGTCGACCAGCTGGTCGGCGGAATTCAGAAGGCGCAGAAGGTGTTCGCATAGCTATGGGTGACGATCTCTACCGGGAGCAGATCCTGGAGCATTACAAGAACCCGCATCACTTCGGGGAGCTCGAGGACGCCGACATCACCCAGGAGGGCGAACCTCAAGCTGGACGATGGCCGGGTGGGGGACGTGCGATTCCGGGGCCGGGGCTGCGCCATCAGCCAGGCGTCCGCCTCGATGCTGACTGACATGATCGTCGGCAAGCCGGTGCAGGAGCTGAAGGCCTTCCCTACCAAAGATCTCCTGGAGGAGCTCGGCATCCAGATCAGCCCGGCCCGAATGAAGTGCGCCACGCTGTCCGTCAATACGCTGCGGGTCGCACTCAACGGCGACTCGCACGAGGAGGATGACTGAGCTTTGAACGGGGAATCCGCGGGTAAACTGACAAGGGTGATGCCAGATTTTGAGATCAAGGACCTTCGGGTCAGTGTCGAGGGGCGCGAGATCCTCAAGGGCGTGTCGCTCTCGGTCAACAAGGGCGAAGTCCACGCCGTCATGGGTCCGAACGGCTCGGGCAAGAGCACGCTGTCGCATACCCTGATGGGCCACCCGAACTACAAAGTGCTCGCCGGCGAGGTGCGCTTCAAAGGCAAGAATGTCCTGACGATGCAGCCGGAGGAACGGGCCAAGCTCGGGATGTTCCTCGCGCTGCAGTACCCGGTGGTGGTCCCCGGGATCACGATGTCGAACTTCCTGCGGACGGCGATCAATGCGAAGCGCGGCTTCGACGGGAAGGACAAATCAAAAGCGATCAACGTCAAGGAGTTTCGCGCGCTGCTCAAGGATGAGATGTCCGTGCTTCGGATGGACGATTCTTTCCTCTCTCGCTATGTGAACGAGGGATTCTCCGGCGGGGAGAAGAAGCGCGCCGAGATCCTGCAGATGGCGGTGTTGAAGCCGGAGATCGCGATCCTGGATGAGACCGATTCGGGACTCGACATCGACTCCATCAAATTCGTGAGCGACGCCGTCAACCGGATGCGCGGTCCGGAGTTGGGCGTGCTGATCATCACCCACTACACCCGCGTGCTGAAGTTCATCAAGCCGGACTACGTACACGTGCTCGTCAACGGTGAATTCGTTCGCTCCGGTGGGCCAGAGCTCGCCGACTGGTTGGAGGCTAAAGGCTATTCGGAATGGGTCAAGGAGCCGGCGAAGGCCCCCGCCACCCTGGAGGCAAAGTAATGGCAACCGTCATCCCGCGGATCGACGTCGGCGATAACTACAAGGAGAAGTACGGCTTCTTCGATCCGGAGAAGTACGTCTTCAAGGCCAAGCGAGGCCTGAGTCCCGAGGTCGTCAAGGAGATCTCGTGGATGAAGAACGAGCCGGAGTGGATGACCAAGTTCCGGCTGCGCGCGCTGCAGATCTGGGAGAAGAAGGATTTGCCCACCTGGGGCGCCGACCTCTCACCGATCGACTTCCAGAACATCTACTACTACCTGAAGTCGACCGAGAAGCAGGGCAAGACCTGGGACGACGTACCGGCCGACATCAAGAACACCTTCGACCGCCTTGGCGTGCCCCAGGCGGAGCGGAAGTTCCTGGCCGGCGTGGCGGCGCAATACGAGTCGGAGGTCGTCTATCACTCGCTGCACAAGGAACTGGAAGCGAAGGGCGTGATCTTCACCGACACGGACAGTGCGCTGCGGGACCATCCGGACCTCTTCAAGGAGTACTTCGGCACCATCATCCCGCCGGGCGACAACAAGCTCGCGGCACTGAACAGCGCCGTCTGGTCGGGTGGATCGTTCATCTATGTCCCCAAGGGCGTCAACGTCGAGATCCCGCTCCA
>VBGO01000130.1 GCA_005882525.1 Chloroflexota bacterium | reverse complement strand
AGTGCCGCCATCAGCTGAGCGAGCGCGATGAATCCTAGCGCGGTCCACCGCCGGGCATCGGGTCGCGCGGCCGGCACGTCAGCCGGCTTCAGTGTGAAGCTCATTTCGTCCGGCGCCGACAAGGCTCGCGAACAGCCCAATCGCGGCAGCGAGCACGACGACGACCAGTGAGATCGCGAGAGACGGCTTCACGCTCATCAAGAAGGCAATCCCGATCACGAGTGCCAACCTGACCCGGATCGAGGTCAGCAAGGTCGGATCTCGAAGCGCGCTGCGAAGCTCATTGGACAGTGGGCTGCTGGCGCGGCCAACGGCCGGGCCAAGACGGGCCATCCTGACCCCGGTCAGAAGACCGCCGATCACCGCCACGGCGACCAGGCCGGCCAGGGCCACGAGGATCCAGCCCCTGGCGCCCCAGCTGGTGGCCGTCATGTAGAGACCGGTAACCAGGATCACGCCGAGCGACGCCGGGGCGAGTCGCTGGACCGTCCGGCTGAGACCCAGCCACATCAGGGCGTCCTCTCGCTGGGTCGCCCGGCGAAGTCCGCGCAGGCCGATGGCCTCGAAGGTGAGCGCCGCGATCAACCCGAACGCACCCAGAATGTGAAGGAAGAGAACGAGATGGTAGACAAGAGTCGTATCCATTGCAACCTCCTGCGCTGTGCTGCTTGCTGGCTCCGTTATAGCACAGATGCTTTGACCAATGCAAATATCGGAGCGATGCTATAATTGTGAAGGTTGAAGGAACGGATCGGACCCGGTACGATGACGAGCGTGCCCCAGGATACGAAGACGAAAGCGGTCGTTGCCGCCGAAGCCTGGCGGGCCATCTTTGACTTCATCATCGCCACCGCCCCCGAGCGCAACCGGGCGATCGGTGAATCCGGGCTGACCCCTAACGATGCCCGGGCGCTGTCGAGCCTGAGTCAAAAGCCCGGCCGCACGATGGGATCCCTGGCCGAAGAATGGAAGTGCGATGCATCAACGGCAACCTGGATCGTGGACCGGCTGGAAGCGAAGGGCCTGGCCGAGCGCCGTCCTCACCCGACGGACCGCCGGGTGAAACTGGTCGGGCTAACGGCGCTGGGGGTGCGGATGAAAGCCAAGCAGATGGAGCGGGTCTACGTCACTCCGCGCGCCCTCCTCGAGCTCGACCTGGCCGACCTTGTGACGCTGCGGGACGCCGTCGCCAAGCTGCCCGTTCCCGGTCAGGCCGTTGCCATCGCAGATGTCCAGGCTCGTCAGAGGCGGTCAAAGACGGGCGTGTAGAGTTCCCCAACGTGTGGCGAGTCACCGCCGCTGGCGACCGGGCGATTCTCGTCAGGCTCGGCGCCGTCATGGAGCCCCAGCTGTTGGCCCAGGTCCTCGCCCTCGATGCGGCGGCACGGTGCCTGCCTATGCTTCGCTGCTCTGCCACTACGACCCAGGCGTCACGGACGCGGCGCGCCTGGAGGCAAGCATCCGCCAACTTGAGGGCCGAGTCCGTGGATCGATGCCGTCGGGGTCAATTGTCGAGATCCCAACTCGATACGATGGAGCCGACCTCGGGGACGTTGCGCTCAAGACCAACCTGACACCGGCGGGCGTGATCGCACTGCATGCCAGCCGCGAGTACCTTGTCTACTGCGTCGGCTTCGCACCGGGCTTTACTTATTGCGGCAGCTTGCCGGACGAGTTGTCAGTGCCGCGCCTCGCCTCGCCACGGACCCGAGTACCGGCTGGCTCGGTCGGAATCGCCGGCCAGCAAACCGGCATCTATGCCGTCGAAAGCCCGGGTGGATGGAACTTGATCGGCCGAACCGACATGCGCCTCTTCGACCCGATGGCCGACCCGCCCGCGCGCTTCAGGGCGGGCGACCGGTTACGTTTCGTTCCCGTCTCATGATCGATGTCCGCAGGCCAGGCCGCTGGACCACGGTGCAGGATCGTGGCCGGCCGGGCTTCGAGCGATACGGAATACCGACGGGTGGCGCGGTGGATTGTTTCGCCGCCTCGGTGGCCAATCGATTAGTGGGGAATCATCCGGATGCCGCGTTGCTGGAGTGCACCGCACGCGGCCCCGACCTCAGGTTCCGTGAGGATTCCCTGGTCGCCGTGACGGGGGGTCAGATTGCCGGCACCGTGGGCTGGCGGGCGATCAGCGTGACCGCCGGTTCCACCCTCGAGCTCGGGGCCATCGGTCCCGGCTTGCGAGCTTACCTCGCGGTCCGCGGCGGGATCGACGTTCCGGTCGTCATCGGCAGCCGGTCATTCTGCCAGCGCGGCGCGTTCGGTGGCGGTTTCGGCCGGCCGCTGGCCGAGCGGGATCGCCTGGCCCTCGGCGACCTTCACGACGGTGAACCGTTGCCTGGGGCATGGCCGCGCTCGCACCGACCGCCATTGAGCGGTCCATGGGAGATCCGGGTGATCGTTGGTCCGCATACCGATGCCTTCGATGCGTCCGCGCTGGGACGTCTTACCGCGGTGGCATGCCGGATTACGCCGGAGCTCGACCGGATGGGCATGCGACTGGAGACGCCAGCCCTCCGCCTTCAGCCCCGCGAGATCCTGACGACCCCGATCACGTCCGGCGCCATCCAGGTGACGCCCGCCAGCGGCCTGATCGTGATGCTGGCGGATCATCCAACGACCGGCGGTTACCCGGTGATCGCCACCGTGATCACCGCCGATCTTCCATCCCTGGCCCAGGCGCGTCCCGGGGATACGGTGCGCTTCCGCGAGGTCGACGCGGATGAAGCAGCGCGAGCCTGGCGGCGGCTGACCGGCTGGCTCGAGCTCGAGGAGTAAGCCCATACTATTTTCAACGGGCCCGACCGGAGGAAAGGAGGCGCGCATGCTCAATCACGTCGTCAACCGCTTCATCGACCGGCAGCGCTGGTTGGAGCCCGTGGCCGACGTCCTCCAGAAGCTGATCGGTGGCTTTTACAAGGCTCTCGGCGGTCCCGGCCATTCCCTCAAGACCTTTCTCCACGGCACCTGGCTCGGTCATCCGCTCCACCCCGTCCTGACGGACATCCCCATCGGCGCCTGGACCATCGCGATCCTCTTCGACCTCAGCTACGTCATCGAACGAAGCCACGGTTGGGTCTCGGCCGCCGACGTCACGATCTTCATCGGCCTGCTGGCCGCGCTCGGCGCCGCGGTGACCGGCTACACCGACTGGAACGAGACCATTGATCGGGAGCGCCGGGTCGGCATCAGCCATGGCCTGCTGAACACGCTCGTCGTCGTCCTGTACCTGGTTTCATTCATCCTCCGGGTGACGGGCGGCAGCCGCGGCCTGGCCATCCTCCTGGCATATGCCGGCTATCTTGTCTTGGTGACTGCCGCTTTCCTGGGCGGCGAGCTGGTCTTCTCCATCGGCACCGGCGTCAACCATCACGCCTGGCAAGAGGTGCCCACGAAGTTCACCAAGGTGCTCCTCGAGGGCCAGCTCGCGGAAGGCGTCCTCATCAAGGGTGTGGCTGGCGATACCCCGATCCTCCTCCACAAAAAGGGCGACACAGTGTGTGCGATCAGTGAGACCTGCTCGCACGCCGGTGGACCCCTATCTGAAGGGGAGCTGGACGGGAGCATCGTGCAATGTCCGTGGCATGCATCGCGCTTCGATGTCTGTACCGGCCAGGTCAAGGGTGGACCCGCTACCATCAGCCAGGTCCGCTACGAGACCCGAATACAGAATGGGCAGATCGAAGTTCGCAGGTCGGAAGATACCTTGCAACCGAACTGATGGCTGAACGAGAGCCTGACCCGATAGTCGGCGACCTGCGTGACGACGACCTCGAGGGACGCGACTGGGAGCGGGTTCGGCCGCGGCGGATCAGCGACGCCGACTGGAGACGCTTCGAGGGCTATATGAGCGAGATCCTTCAGGCGCTGGGGATGCCGCTGAATACTCCGGGCACCGCCAAAACGCCGATGCGCTATCTGCGTGCGATGTTCGACTCGACGGAAGGCTATGAGGGCGACGAAAAGCTGGTCACCGCGTTCCCCACCGAATGCCATGGCGGCGCCGACTGTGAGCTCAGCCAGGTGGTGGAAGGCCCGATTCCCTTTTACGCGCTCTGCGAGCATCACGCGTTTCCGTTCTTCGGCCACGCGTTCCTGGGCTACGTCGCCCACGAGCACATCATCGGTATCTCCAAGCTGACTCGGCTGGTGCGCCTCTTCGCCCGGCGGTTCTCCGTCCAGGAGCGGATCGGTCGGGAGATCACGGAGTCGCTCTCGCGCATCCTGCAGGCCCACGGCGTGGCGATATACCTCGAGGCGGTCCATCTCTGCACCCAGATGCGTGGCGTCCGGGAATCCGAGTCGACGACGCGAACCACGTTCTGGCGCGGGAGTTACGAATCCAACCCGGAGCTTCGCGAGGAGTTCTTGAGTATCGCCCGATCCCGCGGCAATGGGCATCATTCCTGAAGCCGATTGAGCGGTTGTTCGAGGGGCCCGATCTCGAGACCGGCGCGCTCCCAGCCCAGCTGGCCGAGCTCTATGACGGTGGATTGTCGATCCGCGAAGGGAGCGTCTACGCGAACTTCGTCAGCTCGATCGATGGGATCGTCGCACTCGAGGGTGGTACGGCGCCATCCGGTGGGATCATCAGCGGCCGCAACGAGTCCGATCGTTTCGTGATGGGCCTGCTGCGTGCCTTCGCCGACGCAGTCCTGGTTGGCGCAGGTACCGTCAGAGCGGAAGGCGGGCGCGCATTGTGGACGCCCGAGTACATTTTTCCGGCGGCGGCCAACGCTTTCCGTGCCCTGCGCGAGGCGCTGAAACGCGACGCCACTCCGCGCCTCGTCATCGTCACCGCTCGCGGCGAGCTGAATCCGGCCGATCGCGCGCTCCAGGCCGGTGCGCTGGTACTGACGACGACGGCCGCGGCCGAGCGCCTCCGCTCGGCGTTGCCGAAGGCCACCGAGGTGCGCGCTATTTCCGATGCTGAGCGGATCGGCGTCGACGACATCTTCCAGGCACTGCAGGCCGACGGCCACCGCACGATCCTTACCGAAGGTGGTCCCCAGTTGTTCGGCCGACTCGTCGCCAGCGGCCGGGTCGATGAGTTGTTCCTGACGGTCTCCCCCGTCGTCGCCGGCCAAAAGGGTGACCGGTCCTTCGGGCTCGTCCATGGGGTGGACTTTGGTCGGACGCCGCAGCGCAGCAGCCTGCTCAGCGTCCGGCGCCACGAGTCGCATCTCTTCCTGCGTTACCGCCTACGAGATAGCGTTTTCCCTCCCGCGCGTGCGGGGGAGGGTAGGGTGGGGGCGTAATGCCAGACCTCGCCGTGATCATGGGCGCGACCGGTGGGCTGGGGACCGCGGTCGTCGATGCATTCGCGACACGAGGCGACCGGGTCATCGCGGTGGCGCGCTCGCGGTCGGAGGTTTCGCAGCTGGCATCGAAATACCCGGGCGTCGTCACCGGTGACACGGCGGACCTGACCTCACGGCTCGAGGTCGATGACCTCTGGGAGCGGATCGACCGTGTGGGCCGTCCGCGCTGGGTGGTTAATCTGACCGGCGGCTTCAAGGCCGGCAAGGTCGCGGACAGCACTCCCGATGACTTCACGTTCATGATGGATTTGAATCTCGGGTCAGCCTGGTGGTCCTGCCGCGCGGCGGCCCGCCGCATGCAATCCAGTCCCGCCCCGTCTGGAGGAGGGCAGGGTGGGGGTTGCATCGTCAATGTCTCGTCCCGCTCGGCGCTGGTTGCCGAGCCGGGCGCCGCAGCTTACGCGATCGCCAAAGCCGGCGTGATCAAGCTCACGGAAGTTCTATCCGCGGAGCTGAAGGCTTCCGCCGTGCGCGTGAACGCCGTCGTCCCGGCAATAATCGACACGCCGGCGAACCGCGCATCACTGCCCGAGAAGCTGATCCAGAAAGCGGTCGCGCCCGCCGAGATCGCCGCGGTCATCGCCTATCTCTGCAGCGATGCGGCGCAGGCGATTACCGGCGTCGCGATCCCGACCTACGGCCGTTACTGAAAATCTCCCTCCCGCCTTGCTGGGGACGGTCGGGGTGAGCGGATAGATGTTCGCCCTGGCAGCGCGGACAGAAGTACGTTAGGCGCGCCTGCTGTCCCTGGGCACGGATTCGAATCGGGGTCCCGCAGCGGGGACAGGGCCGCCCGCTCCGTCCGTGAACGGCGTGACGCTGGCGGGCAATCGGCGTCAGGAGGTTGCGCCGCATGAGATCGCGAGCGGCCAGGTAGAGGTGGCGGAGCCGCTCATCATCAAGATTGGCGGATGGCATCCAGGCGTCGAGCCTCAGCGCCCAGAGCGCCTCACACTTATAGATGTTGCCGATGCCAGCGCAGACGCGTTGCTCCAGCAGCAGCTCTCCCAGCGTGGGCGCTTCCGAATGCCGGGCGCGGCGGATCACCTCATCGAGTTCGAAGGGATCGACCAGGATATCGGGGCCGAGGTGGGCGACCGGTCGCCCGGCATCGACCACCAGCTCCATGACCGGCGCCGCGAAGCAGACCGCCACCACCTCATCGAAGGTGAGCACGGCGGTGGCGCGTCGCTCGGGCTGGCGCCAGCGCTCGCCCGTCCGGTAGAGATGCCACGATCCGGTCATGCGCATGTGTGAGTGGAGCGCGAGCCCACCCTCGAACTGCATTACGAGATGCTTGCCGGTCGGCTCGACCGACTCCAGCCGGCGACCCCTGAGTCGCGCCAGGGCGTGCGGACGGGCATCGCTAACGACCTTGCCGCCGATGCGCTGCCGAAGCGCGGCGGCCGTCCGCCAGATCGTGTCGCCTTCAGGCAAGCACGGGCCGGCGCTCCGGCCAGAGGACGACACCTTTCGGCGTCGTGCCGAAGCCGGCCTCGCGTAGCGTCGCTTCGAGACCTGAATCTTTGATCGCCGCGCCGTCGATACTCTGGATTTCCAGCTTCCCGACCCGGGCCGCGATTCCGGCGAGCGCTTGCAGATGCGACAGTTCGACAGGCCCTTTCGTCAGCAGCGAGCGTCCGCCGCGTTCCAGGTACAGTCGCAACTCGCCGCCGTCGAGCACGACGTAGGCGCCGGCGGCTCGGGCCATCCGCGATTCATGTTCCGGCCACGGGATGGTTGTGCCATACGGGCTCGCCGGGTCGGTGGCCGCCAGCGCGACAACCTTGGGCCGGTCGACGGCGCCCGGGAGCGCGAACTGCAGCCCGCCCAGGCCATCGACGAAGTAGCCTCGCCGGATCTTGCCCGCCTCCTCCATCGCTCGAAGCACCGGGTAGAGGGCGGCAAATCCGCCGCTGATGTTTTCTCCCAGCGCTGCTTCGCGGGTCAGAACGCCGTATCGCTGCAGGAGCGCGCCGGCCATCGCGTGGAGATGCTCTGTGGTCGACACAGCCGGTCGTAAGAGATCGCCGACCAGGGACCACCGGCCGGCGGCAGCGGGCGGCCCGAGGCGCAAAACTGGCCGCCGCGGAGTGTGCCGCGTTCGCGGGCCGAGCATCCGCAGCGGCAAAAAGGTGTCGTTCGTGACCTCGCCAGCCCAGACCATGTCCCAGAGGGCGTGCAGCACGGCATCTTCGTCGGTTGAGCCGGTCGCATAGTAGAGGTCGCGGAAGAATGAGGCGCCACGATTGATCAGGTGCTCGCGGAGGCGCTCGTGAAGATCGCCGGTCGGGCGCTCGTCCGGCTCTCGAAAGAGCCGTGGCGCATCGGACCGGAGATAGAGCGCCACGCGGCCGTCGGAATTGCCCAGCGAGCCTCGGCCTGTCCAGACCACCTCGCCCATCGAGATCAGCTGATCGAGCAGCTGCGGCCGGTAGTCGCGCATCCGGACCGCGAGCACGTCTCGTTCGAGTACCGACGCCGGAATGGCACAGCCCTGCAACTGGAAGACGATCTCCGCGAGCCGGTCGAGCCCGCTCGCCTGGATGCCCACCCCGTGCCAGGCGGGGAGGAAGCGGCCCAGGGCCTCGACCGGCACCGGCTCGACTTCACGGCGCAGCGCGGCCAGGGATTTCCGGCGCAAGGACCGGAGCACGTCGGGGTGGCAATACTCACGACCAGCCTGGCCAGGCCGGAATTCGCCGGCGACGATGTCGCCCCGGCCGGCGAGCCGGCGGAGGGCATTCTCCACCTCGCGAACGGGTAGCCGCCAGCGAGTTGCCGGATCGCTGCTAAAGAACGGGACGTGGGTGCGCGCCCATCGGACGAGTAATGACGCCAGTGGCTCGTCGACCCTATCGAGAAACGCGTCCGGCAGACCAACCGGCAGGGCGACGCCCAACGCGTCGCGATACCGCCCGGCGTCTTCGGCCGCGATCCATCGCGCCTCGTCGGCGATGCGAACCCGGGCAGCCCGGCGTTCGCGCTCCAACTGGTCGAGCCAGTCGCCCCGGATTCCCCGGGCCTCAGCCTCATCGGTCGTCAGGTCGCCCAGTCGCCGCAATAGGTCGGCGGCCTCATCAGGGTCCCGTGGCCAGCGCTCCTTCAGCAGACCCTGCAGCTCGAGTTCCAGGGCTTCGATGGCCCGCGGATCGAGCAGTTCCCGAAGCTCTTCGGTCCCGAGCAACTCGGCCAACAGTTCCTTGTCCAGCGTCAGCGCCTGCGCCCGCCGCTCCGCCAGCGGCGCGTCGCCCTCGTACATGTACTGGCCGATGTAGTCGAAGACCAGGGTCGAGGCAAAGGGTGAGGCGCGTTCCGTATCGACCACGACGGTGCGGACCTCCCGGGCACGAAGGGCGCCCATCAGCTCACGCAGTCCGTCCATGTCGAAGACATCGGTCAAGCACTCCCGATAGGTCTCGATCAGGATCGGGAACTCGGCATGCTTGCTTGCGACCTGCAAGAGGTCGTGGCTCCGCTGGCGCTGCTGCCAGAGTGGCGTGCGCTCACCCGGACGGCGCCGCGGCAGCAATAAGGCGCGGGCGGCATTTTCTCGGAAGCGGGAGGCGAACAGCGCGGACCCGTGCAGCTGCGAGGTGACCAGTTCGCTGATCTCTTCCGGATCGAGCAAGAGGTCGTCGATGTCGGGCGCCCGATCCGCCTCCGGGAGGCGCAGCGCGAAGCCGTCGTCCGTGTAGATCATCTGGACTTCGAGGTCGAGCCGCTCCTGCATGCGCGCCCGTGCGGCCAGCGCCCACGGGGCATGGACTCGGGCGCCGAACGGCGTCAGCACCGACAGCCGCCAGTCGCCGAGCTGGTCCCGGAATCGCTCGATCACGATCGTCCGGTCGGTCGGAACCGTCCCGGTTGCCTGGATCTGGTCCGACAAATAGTTGAGCAGGTTGGCGGCCGCCCGATCATCGAAACGGGATTGTTCCTGCAGGCTTTCATCGATGTGAGCTCGCGCATCGCCTGGCCCATCGCGCGTCCCACCTCGACCGGCCGTCCCAACGCGTCGCCGTGCCAGAACGCGATCCGGCCCGGCTCGCCTGGGGCAGGCGTAACGAACACCTGCGACGGTGTGATGTCGGCGACCCGCCAGGTGGTGGCACCCAGAATGAAGGTCTCGCCCGGCCGCATCTCGTAGACCATCTCCTCGTCCAGCTCGCCGACTTTCTTCCCGTCATCGAGCAGGTTCACCGAGAAGAGGCCGCGGTCGGGGATGGTGCCGCCGCTGACAACTGCCAGCCGCTGGGCGCCGGCGCGGCCGCGAATCTTCCCTTCGAGCCGGTCCCACACGATGCGAGGGCGTAGCTCGGCGAACTCATCCGAGGGGTAGCGCCCGCTCAACATGTCCAGCGTCGACTCCAGCGCGCGCGGCCCGAGGTCGCTGAACGGATACGCGCGACGCACCAATTCCGAAAGGGCCGTAACCGACCACGCGTCCATCGCGGACATCGCCACGATCTGCTGCGCGAGGACGTCGAGCGGATTGCGCGGGACTCGGGTCGTCTCGATTTCGCCCCGCAGCATTCGATCGACGACCACGGCCGTTTCCAGCAGATCGCCGCGGTACTTCGGGAAGATGGTCCCCTTCGACGGCTCGCCGACCGAATGGCCGGCGCGGCCGATCCGCTGGATGCCGCTGGCGACGCTGGTCGGCGACTCGACCTGGATCACGAGATCCACGGCACCCATATCGATGCCC
>VBGO01000129.1 GCA_005882525.1 Chloroflexota bacterium | reverse complement strand
GCTATTTGCCGGACGTGGCGCCGGCCGTCGAGCCTCGCTAGAGGTAATCGGCAACACATCGACGCGGCCATCGACAATCGCCTGGGCAAACTCAAACCGGCTGCAGGCGCCGCTGTTCGCCACATGGAAGAGGCCCCGCGCCGGAGTGCGGATCAGGTCGCTGATCGCGCGGGCCAGGTGTCGGGTCCAGGTGGGACTGCCGACCTGGTCGGCCACCACCTTGAGCGGTCCCCCACCCTCGGCCGCGGCCAAAATGGCCTTGACGAAGTTCTTCCCGTAGCGCCCGTACAGCCAGGCGGTTCGCAGGACGCACGCCGAGGCGTGCGAGTTGAGCACCTGCAGCTCGCCCTCGTACTTCGACCGTCCATAGACGCTCAACGGATTGGCGTGATCCAGCTCGGTGTACGGCGCCCCTTTGCGACCGTCAAAGACGTAGTCGGTACTGATGTGCACCATCTCGGCTCCAGCGCGCACGGCGGCCTCGGCCAGGTAGCCCGCTCCTGACGCATTCACCTGAAAGGCTTGCTCGGGCGCTCCTTCCGCGGCATCGACCTCGTTGAAGGCCGCCGCGTTGATGATCCACGACGGCCGCACCCGATCGACGGCCGCGAAGACCGCCTCCCGATCGCTGATGTCCAGCGCGCCGTGGTCGAGGCCATGCACCTCGTCCTGCGCCAGCACGTCGATCAGCTCGCTGCCCAGCTGACCACCCGCGCCGGTGACCAGGATGCGCACGCTAATCAGGGACCGCGTTCGCCGGCAAGCCCTTGTAGTTCGCGCGGTAGTACTGCCAGAAGTCCTCGCTCTTGCGGGTGCGCCACCAGGCCTCGTTGCGCTTGTACCACTCAACCGTGACGCGCAGGCCGTCGGCAAATCGCAGGGCCGGCTCCCAGCCGAGGGGCCGCAGCTTTCGGGTGTCGAGCGCGTAGCGGTAATCGTGCCCCGGCCGGTCCTTGACGAAGTGCTTCAGCGAGGAGGGCTTCTGGCAGAGCTTCAGGATCGTATCCGCGACCTCGACGCCGCTGACCTCCGTGCCGGTGGCGATGTTGTAGGCGCCACCAGGTTCACCCTTCCAGAGGATCCGGGCGATGCCGCTGACGTGGTCGTCCACGTGCAGGTAGTCGCGGACGGCCGATCCATTTCCGTAGATGGGCAGTGGGAGATTCTGGAGCGCATTGGTGATGAAGAGCGGAATGATCTTTTCGGGAAATTGGTAGGGGCCGTAGGTGTTCGCCCCACGGGTGATGAGGGTGGGCAGGCCGAAGCTGGCGTGGTAGGCCTGGACGAGCATCTCGCCACCCGCCTTCGTTGCCGAATAGGGGCTCCGCGGAGCCAGGCCGTCGCTTTCCTTGCTTCGCCCGTCCTTGACGTAGCCGTAGACCTCGTCCGTACTCACCTGGAGGAAGCGCTGGTGGCGGTGCTTGCGAGCGGCCTCGAGCAGGACGTACGTTCCGTAGACGTCGGTCTGAACGAATGCCCCGGGGTCAAGTAGCGAGCGGTCGACGTGCGACTCCGCGGCAAAGTTCACGATGGCGTCAACGTCTTTGGCCAGCTCGTCGACCGTGCTCGGGTCGCAAATGTCGCCTTTGACGAATCGCAGGCGGCGATCGTCACGAAGCTCGGCCAGGTTTTCCTCGCTTCCAGCATAGGTGAGCTTGTCCAGGACGGTGATGGCGATCTCTTGATCCGACTTGAGACGCTGCCGGACAAAGGCCGAGCCGATGAACCCGGCACCGCCGGTCACCAGCACTCGGCGAATGTGGAGCGCCATCAGGACTTGGTGTGCCCGCGGAACGCGGGACGTGTCCGATATTCAGCGAACGTCATGCCGCGCGCATCTTTCGCCGAGACGATCGGGTTGGAGACCGGCCAGTTCATCGCAATTTCGGGATCGTTCCAGATAATGGTTGCTTCCGCCGAGGGATCATAGTAGCCGCTGCACTTATACTCCACGTCCGCCGCATCCGACACGGTGAGAAACGCGTGGCCAAAGCCGACGGGTACGAGCAGCTGGAGGCGGTTCTCCCCGGTCAGCTCCAGGCTGAAGGACTTGCCAAAGCTGGGCGAGCCCACCCGCAGATCGACGACGGCGTCCAGCACGGCACCGGAGACGCAGCGAACCAGCTTGGCCATCGGCGCCGACAGGTCCTGGTAGTGGAAGCCCCGAAGCACGCCCTTCCCAGACCGGGAATGATTGTCCTGGACGAACTCGAGATCCACCCCCGCCTCCCGGTAGCGGTTACGGTTGTACGTTTCCAGGAAAAAGCCGCGCTCGTCGGCATGCACGAGAGGCTCGATGCAGAGGACGCCGGCCAGCGGAGTTTCACGCACAGTGATCCGGGGCGCCACACCGGTATTGTGAGACTTCGAAGAGTGCTTCGTTACACTCTCAGGATATGAGTTCGGTCGCAGTCGTCGGCACCGGCTACGTCGGCCTGACGACCGCCGTCTGCCTGGCGGACATCGGTCACCAGGTCACGGGCGTCGACATCGACGAGGCCAAAGTCGCACGGATGGCGCGGGGCGAGCCGACCATCTACGAGCCGGGGCTGGACGAGCTCATGGGGCAGGCGCTCAAGACGGGCCTGCTTCGCTTCACCAGCGATTATTCCCAGGCGATCCCGGGCGCCGACTTCGTGTTCATCGCCGTCGGCACGCCGCCCGGCCGGCGGGGTGAGGCCGATCTGGTCTACGTCAAGCAGGCGGCCAAGGGCATCGCCGCCGCGATGAAGAAGACCGTGACCATCGTCAACAAGAGCACCGTGCCCATCGGGACCGGCAACATCGTGGCCCGGATCGTCGGCGAGAACCTGCGGGACGAGATCCCCTTCTCGGTGGTGTCGAATCCGGAGTTTCTCCGCGAAGGCAGCGCCATCTACGACTTCATGCATCCGGACCGCCTGGTGTTCGGATCGCATGACGAATCGGCCGCGCGGGCGGTGGCCGGGCTCTACAGCAAGCTGGAGGCCAGGATCCTGATCACCGACCTCCATACGGCCGAGATGATCAAGTACGCGTCGAACGCGTTTCTCGCCACCCGAATCTCCTTCATCAACGAGATGGCGCGTATCTGTGAGCGGGTCGACGCCGACGTCAAGGTCGTGTCCGAGGGCATGGGCATGGACCGGCGGATCGGACCCCTCTTTCTGGACGCGGGGATCGGCTATGGCGGCTCCTGCTTCCCGAAAGACGTCAAGGCGCTGGCGCGGATGGCGGAAACCATGGGTTACCATCCGGAGCTGCTCGACGCGGTGATGGAAATCAATCTGGACCAGCGGACGCTGGTGGTGGAGAAGCTTCGCGAGGTGCTGGGCGGCCTCCGCGGCCAGCTGATCGGTCTGCTCGGGCTGAGCTACAAGCCCAACACCGACGACGTCCGCGAGGCGCCCTCCATCGACGTCATCGAGAATCTCCTGCAGAAAGGCGCCACCGTGCGGGCCTACGACCCGAAGGCGATGCCGGTGCTCAAGGCGCAGATGAATTCGATCGAGTACTGCCGTGACCCGTACGCGGTCGCCACCGGTGTCGACGCGCTGCTGGTTGTGACGGAGTGGGATGAATTCCGCCATCTCGATCTCGATCGCCTGAAAAGCCTGATGCGCCGGCCCGTGATCGTCGACGGCCGGAACATCTTCGACCCAAAGACGATGCGCGACCGCGGTTTCGTCTACCGCGGCGTCGGCCGTTCTTAGCGAACCCTTATAATCTCGAACGGGTGGCACCACGGGCGGTCGTCACGGGCGGCGCGGGGTTCCTGGGATCGCACCTCTGCGAGCGCCTCCTTCGCGACGGCTGGCACGTCGTCTGCGTCGATAACCTGGTGTCCGGCGCGATCTCGAACGTCGCGCAACTGCACAGTAACAAGATGTTCGAATCGATCCAGCACAACGTCAGTTCGCCCCTTTACCTCGAGGGCCCGCTCGACGCCGTCCTGCACTTCGCCTCACCGGCCTCCCCGGTGGACTACGGCGACCATCCGATCGCCACGCTTAAGGTCGGCACCCTCGGCACGCACAACATGCTGGGCCTCGCGCGCGCCAAGGGCGCGACCTTCTTCCTCGCCTCCACCTCGGAGGTCTATGGCGATCCGACGGTTCATCCGCAGCCCGAAACCTACTGGGGCAACGTCAACCCGGTCGGTCCGCGAGCCGTCTATGACGAGGCGAAGCGAGCCGCCGAGGCCTTCACCATGGCCTATCGCCGCGCCCACGGCATGAACACTCGCATCGTCCGCATCTTCAACACCTACGGACCCCGGATGCGCATCAACGACGGCCGCGCCGTTCCGAACTTTCTCTTGCAAGCGCTCCAGAACGAGCCGATCACGATTTATGGCGATGGCTCGCAAACTCGCAGCCTCTGCTACGTCGACGACCTGATCGAGGGCATCGTTCGCCTGTTGGCGGCCGACTACGCCGAGCCGGTCAACCTCGGCACGGCCGATGAGGTCACGATGATCCAGCTCGCGACTCGCATTCGCGACATGTGCGGCAGCTCGAGTCAGATTGTCTATAAGCCGCTGCCCGAAGACGATCCCAAACAGCGCCGCCCCGACCTCAGCCGCGCCCGCCAGCTGCTCGACTGGGCCCCTCGCACCACGCTGGATGCGGGCCTCGTCCAGACCATCGCGTATTTTCGCGAGCGACTGGCCCGCGACCGCCATGCTTAGTTAAAGATGATCGCCATGTTGCTGAAGGTGGCGTACGCCCGCTCGAATTGCCACTTGGGGATCCACTGGCGCACACCGCGCCAGGGGTTGTTGACCAGCACGTAGCCCGGCGTGACGCCGTACAGCGTCACCGCGTGCTCGTAGGGACTGCCATAGGCCACGGTTTGGCCATCAAAGGCGACGTAATGCGAGACCTGATGATAGCGCCAGTCGAACGCAACCCACGCCACGACCGGGTGGCCATGAAGCAGTGACCAGTACACGAGGCTGGGCGAGATTCCCGTCTGCGTCGCGAGAATGCGACCACCGTACTTCCAGGCGGCGCGGCTGACCGGATAGGAATACGCCCCGTAGCCTGTCTGACGAATCTCGCTGCCATTCGGATTTCCGACGAAGTTCGTATTGGGATTTCCCCAGTGAAACCCCGTTGCGTCCCTCGTGGGCATGCGCCAATCGATTTGCATGGCATCCAGCAGCGCACCCTGACTGACACGAATGCCTTCATGGGCGAGCGCCATTTGCAGCGCCGCCGCTTCGCAATCAAGGCCGTAGATTTGACGATAGAGCGGAACCCAGATCGTGCGGGACGAGCCCGCACTCGCTTCGCTGCCGATGCTCGTCGCCAGCATGGTGGACGCCGCGATCAGAACTGCAGTGACGGTGCGAATGAGCGGGTGGATTCGAAGCGGCTGGTTCCTCATTGACGACCTCCCCACAGAGTCTCCGACACGCGTCCCGCCCCTTTGGTACGACTCTAAATGGCACCGGCGTCCCAAGCCAAGTCACCGAATTGGAAACACAATCCATTAGCCAGCCTGCGCTCCCCCGCTCGCGGGGAAGGGCAGGGTGGGGTGTTCTCGGGAACCGAACCACCGCGACGAGGGTATTGCCTTCGGAGGTGTCACCATGAGCCGTCGCCTGATCGCGCTATTGATCCTGGCCGTCGCCGTACTGACCGCCTGCGGCCGCGCGACCTCGACCCACCCGGCGGCTGGGGGCTACCGCCTGTTCCTCGAGGAAGGCTTCAGCGACGGCGGGCAGCACATTACGATCCGGGATTCCGCGACCGGAGCGATCGAGCGTGAGCTTCC
>VBGO01000128.1 GCA_005882525.1 Chloroflexota bacterium | reverse complement strand
CTGCAGAAAATCGATGGCCGCGTTGCTGCCCAGTCGCTCGATCAGCAGCCGTCCCGGTGTAACGGGCAGCGTGCGATAGCGCAGGACAAGGCCGTTCTGACGCTCCCGCGTGAGCACGGCGCCCGCACCAAGCGGGCCAATGATGGCGGCCAGCATCGTCAATGCCATCGCGCTATAGGCGACCGGTGCGCGGCTCAGAACCAGTGGAACCGCAACCAGCAACGGGAAAACCAGCTTGATGACCAGCGCGCGGCGCCGCTGGGCGAACTCGACCAGCTCCCGCTGCCAGACGGTTCCGGCCAGCATCAGGGAGACCCCGCCGGTAAAGCGATCCCGGTCAACTTGAGGAAGAGGTCGCCGAGGTTGGGCCGGCGCACGCGCATGGTGCTGACCAGGTCGGCGGTGCCGTTCAGGACGGCCAGCACCTGGGCCGGATTGGCGCCGCGGGCCAGGATGATGTGAACCGTGTCGCCTTCGACGTTGGCGGCTTCGACTTCAGGTAGGGAGCGAAGGCTCTCCAGTCCGACCGGCGAGTTGACCTGCAGCTGGACCTCTTTGGAGCCGGCCAGCTCGGCGAGGAGTTCCGGGGGGTGGCCTTCCCGGATCACGCGGCCGTCATGCAAGAACAGGACATAGTCGCAAATCCTCTCGGCCAGGTGTACGTCGTTCGTCGCCAGCACCACCCCGATGCCGGTCAGGCTGAGCAGCCGCAGGCGTTCGATGAGGTCGAGCTCGGCTCGGTAATCCAGCGCCAGGGTTGGCTCGTCGAGCAGCAGGATGGACGGACGGTGGACGAGGGCCTCGACGAGAGTGAGCTTGCGCTTCATGCCGAGCGAATACTCCCGGACAAGCTGGTCGCGCGCCTCCCAGAGCCCGCACCACCCAAACAGCTCCTCGAGGCGCTCACCGGCGAGCTCCCGCGGGACACCATACTGGTGGGCAAAGAACCACGCGTTCTGGTAGCCCGTCATCTGGTCGAAGTGGGCCGCCTGGTCGAGCATGACGCCCAGCCGCCGGCGGACCGACGGATCCCTTCGATTCGGATTGCCAAACCAGGCGACCCGGCCCGCGCTGGGGCCGGCGGTGGTGGCCAGCATCCGGAGCAACGTGGTCTTTCCGGAACCGTTCGGCCCCATCAAGCCCAACACCTCGCCGGGTGCCAATTTGAGCGTCACGTCGAACACGCCCTTTCCGCCGCGGTACGAGCGGCTCAGGTCAGCGGCGCTGAGGAGGCTAGGCTCGAAAGCCGTATCGGCCTTCATGAAAATCGCCGGTCTCGATCCACTTCTGGATGACGACATCCATCACCTTTGTGGTGACCCGCGCCTCGCCGAGCTGCTGGGCGTTGCCCTCGACGGCGGCCATCACCTGGCCTTTGACAAACGGCGGCATGTTCTCGAGCCGCTTCTCGGCGTCAGCCTCCCAGGGCATCTGCGGCCCTTTTTGCTGCAGGGCATCCGAGACTTCGCCCCACATATCGAACTTCACATCCATCGTCGCGGGCGTGATCACCGGACCGAGACCCTTCTTGGCTGCCGTCCACTCAACCCGCCAGCGACTCAGCTCGCGGCAATAGGAGGGTAGGTTGGCGAGGCGCGCCTCCGCCTCCGGCGACCAGGTGAAGTGGTGCTCGAAGGTCTTGGGGCTGAGCGGATGGCCGTAGCCGATCTTGATGCCGAGGCGCTCCAGGAAGGCCGCATTGATCGCCTCCGAGGTTCGCGCCGCCCGGGATTCGGCCGCGTGCTGCGCCAGTTCGCGGGCGCGGGAGGGGTCGAACTTTTCCTCGGCCCGGATTTCCACCTCGTTGAGGCGGCGGACCCCGTCCTCGGTCCACCCGGGTGACGGCTCCCTGGGCTCGGCGTCGTTGCCGTCGCCGTTATGGCCGTGAACCTGCATCGCGGCTTCCACCACCTCCGGCGAGTGGGCCTTGAGCGCCTGATCCATCATCAGCCGGGCATCGACCAGCCCGCCCTCCGCGACGTCGCGGTTGATGGTGTTTGCCCCGATCTTGCGGGCGAACTCCTCGACCTTGGAGCGGGCGAGCATCCGCATGAAGCCTCCCGGCACCCGCTCCATCCGCTGCACCGCCTCGTCGGTCCAGGTCAGCGGCGTCTCGGTAGCCGGCTTGGGCGCCGGGGGCAGCCTATCGCTGACCACTTCGGCCACCGGCGCGTAGGCCTCGTCCAGGTTCGCGTCGGCGAAATCCCTGGTGATGCTCGGCAGGTGTTGGACCCGCGCGATCTTTTCGATCCGCGCCTTCACCCGCCGCCGCTCGTAACCCTTGGGAACCCGGTTGAGGATCTCCTTGGCCTCGATCGTCCATTTGACCTTGAAACCGTCGAACGCCTCCTCTTCCTCGACCCCACCCTCCCGGGTCGCCATCGCCACGATGGCGGCTTTGTCGACCGGCTGGAAGCTGGTGCCTTCGCAAACCGGGCACGACTGCGGCTTCTCCGTCCGGGCCGGGCGACCGCATCGGCGACAGATCCAGGTGGCGCTCGTCTCATCGCTCCGCGCGGTCGCCTTCGACCCGGCCGGCTCGACCCCCATCGCACGAGCCGCATGCTCCGGCATGACCTCGGACACGGCCAGGTCGATGATCGAGGAGCTGATGATGGAATGCCCGCGCTCCATGGCATAGCGGCAGATGGCCGTGCGCGTGATCGCGCGGAAGGCGGCCGGCACCTTTTCCATGCGGGCCTCGGCCTCCTCGGTCCAGGCTACGCTGGCCTCGGCCTGCACATCGACCGCCGGCACGTAGGTCCGGCTGGACAGGAGGACGCTCACCGGTGCCAGGCGGAGCAGGTTGTCGCTATTGCTGCCGATGTCCATCTGGGCGGCCGAATGCACCCCGATCCGTCCGATCACGAGCAGCCACGGCGGATCCTGGCGGACGTACTGCAAAACCTTCTTGAAGGCCTTGCCGTCGAGCAGCGTGGTCTTGATCTCGGCACCCTCGTCCTGGGCAACCGATTGCGCGACGCGCAGATGTGACTCATAGATCTTGGCCAGCCCGGTATCGATGATTTCCTCGTGGAGTTGTTCCTGCTCTTTGAAACGGAAGATCTTCGATGCCTCGGCCGACAGCACGTCGACGATGCCATTGAACATGGCGTAGTGGAGATAGGGGTCATAGACCGAGACCGCCTCAACCTTCTTATCCAGGGCGCGGGCCAGCGCGATTGCCGTCCGCAGCCCGGCGAACGACTGCGGACTGCCGTCGATCGCGACCACGATACGGTCCGACGCGTCGTCCCGGAACGGATGCGGATCGCGCACCACCAGGGAGTCGACGCGAATGCGGCGGACGACGCGGTCGGTGACGCTGCCGATCATGCTGTCTTTGACGGCGCCCATCCCCAGCGCGCCCATGATCACCAGGTCGTAATCGGATTCGGCGATGTCATCGACCAGGCATTCCCAGTTCTTGCCATCGAAGGTCTTGTACGCGAAGGGCAGGCCCGCCTGGTCGCAGGCGGCCTTCATGACGTCCAGGTAGGAATCCGAGATCAGTTGCAGGCCGCGGGTGATCAGCGAGTCGTGGATCTTGCGCTGACGCTCAAGCTCCTGCTCGTGCTGGTATTCCTCGGGGAGCGTGTATTCCATCTGCTTGAAGCGCACGTCATGCATCCGAGCCGCGTAGACATGCGTCCCGACCAGCTGGGCCTGGGTCGATTTAGCCAGCCGGATGGCGACCTCGATGGCGGCGTTGGAGTGGTCCGAATTATCAAGGGGGACGTAGATTTTGCGGTACACCGGCAGCTTTCCTCCCTACAGCCCTACAGCGGTGTGAAGCCCTGACTTGATATTGGCAGGCCCGCGATAAGCTGCGCAATTGGGGCTAATTCGATGATATCGAGGCAGCCGCCTAAGCTAGCGCAAAATCCCCCAGAGGCTGGTCATCGTTTGCCCTGGCTCCAGGACGATCAGGCCGTCGCCGCTCCGAAACGCGTTCGGGGCGCAGGTCATCGGCTCCAGGCCAAGTCCGCGCCGCCGGCGGGCAGCCTGTGGGATGGTGTCGCCAGTGAACACCATGACAAAGCGATACGACGCGTCCATCCAGAGCGTCAATTTCGAGGGACCGGCCGGCGCCTGCATCTCGAGGCGGGTCAGGCCGTCGGCGTCGACGATCAGGTTGGCGAACGCCGTATCCAGCCGTGTCGGTCCGATGCGGCCCAACTCGAGGAAGTCGAACGCCGTTCCCTGCACAGGAATCGTTCGCCCGGTCGGAATCTGCCGATCATCGACCTCGAGCCGTTGGAGTGCGGGCACGCGAAGCAGCGCGTCATCGATACGGTCGGTCCCGACCGTGAGATACGGATGCTGGCCGGCGCCATAGGGGAGTGCCTGGGTCCCCACGTTGGCTGCGGTGGTTTCGACGCTCAACCCCCGATCGGAGAGCCGGTAATCGATGGCCAGCTCGAGCATGAACGGATAGCCCTCCTCAGGGTGGAGCCGCAGCGTCATCGTCACCCGGTCTGCCTCGTGCTCCCTCGCGCTCCAGTTGCGCCAGCGGGTCAGACCGTGGATGGCGTTGCGCCGCTCTGGCTCGGTCAGCGCCGTCTGGTGCGCAACCCCCCGGAACTCGTATTGACCGTCCTGCAACCGGTTCGGCCAGGGGAGGAGGGGCGCCCCGCGGGCGACGGAGCACATTTCGCCTTCGCCATAGCCATCGATCAGATCGACGCCGTCGAAGGTGTAGGCGCGCAGGCCGCCCCCGACTTCGGTGACGACGGCCCGATGGGGGCCATGGGTAATGACATACTGCCGGCCGGAAGGTGGGATGGCCGCCATCGCCCTCCGGATAATAGGATGATGGCGCGGTTGAAGCTCGGTCTCTTCGGCACTCCCCGGGACGAGCTGGCGGCCACCGTCGACGGCGAGGTCCCCGAATGGATCGAGCGGCTCTACGAGAGTTACGGGACGACCCCCGAATCGGCGCCGGCCAGCGCCTCCGTGCTGGCGCTTGGAGAATCGCTCGGGTACCGGCTGCGCAAGCTCTCGTTACTGCTTTCGAAGATGGAGGCGCTTGGCTGGTCGATCGAGCCGCGCCGGCGGGATCTCCTCGCCACGACCGACCTCGATGAGATCGAGGCCCAGGCCCAGCTCGAGGCGGCCGGGGTCTGGGTGATCGCCCGTCTTCATGCGCCGCTGGATGATCACGGCAATGTGCGCTGGTCGCACGGGTTGATTCCATAGACGAGCGCACCGGCATCCTGTCGGCGGAAACGGTTGACGCCGATCCGGTGAGGCAGTTTGCGGCGTGGATGGAGGACGCTGTCGCGGCGGGCGAGATCCTCCCGGAGGCCATGACCATCGCCACCAGCACCCGCGCCGGCGAACCCTCAGCGCGGATGGTGCTGCTCCGCGGATTCGACGAGCGGGGCTTTGGCTTCTTTACGAACTACGACAGCCAGAAGGGGCGCGAGCTGTTGGAGAACCCTCGCGCGGCGCTGGTCATTTACTGGCCGAAGCTCGGGCGGCAGGTGCGCATAAACGGCACGGTCGCCAAGCAGTCCGCCGAAGAATCGAGGACCTACTTCCACAACCGCCCGCTCGCCAGCCAGCTCAGCGCCGCGGCCTCAGCTCAGAGCGAGGTGGTCGCCAACCGCGCAGTCCTGGAGGATGCGGTTACCGCGCTGAGCCTGAAGTACGAGGGGAGGGAGGTGCCCCTGCCGGACCGTTGGGGCGGCTACCGGGTCATCCCCACGACGATCGAATTCTGGTTGCACCGTGAGAACCGCTTACACGACCGCCTTCGCTATTCGCGGCAGGCCAGAGGCGGCTGGCGCATCGAGCGCCTGG
>VBGO01000127.1:424-6967 GCA_005882525.1 Chloroflexota bacterium | reverse complement strand
CCGCCGGCCGCGCCCAGGTCACGGTGCAACCGTAGGTAGGTGGATGCTCGGGGTGTCCACTGCAGAGCCCGGCGCATCACCGAGGCGGTCGTGTCGGTCGATGCATTGTCGACCACGATCAGCTCGATCGGTTCGACGATGTCCTGGGCCAGGACCGCATGGACGGTGTCGGGCAACAAGGCTGCGTGGTTTCGTGTGGAGATGACCACTGAAACCAGCGGAGCGGCGGCGAGCGGGCCCGAACGGAGCACCTCGGCAACCACCGGCATCACAGCACCAACCTCCGGTAGCGAAGGCTTCCGGCAATCAGGACGAGCGCGGCAAGGGTTACCGAGTACTGGATGGCCAGGAACCAGGCAACGGCGCGACGCCACTGGCCGGCCTGAGCGGCAACCCGGCCGCTGGCGACAAACCAGGGCACCAGGGCGAGGAGCGGGAGCAGCGACCGCGTCGCGGCGGCGGCCGCCACTCCCAGGATGGCCAGGTAGTAATAGAGGTGCATCGGCGACAGGAAGTACCGCTTCCAAAGCGCCGTCTGGCGAAGTTCCGGAGATCTGCAGGACCACCGGCTTGAGGAGCAGAGACCTGAAGGACGGCTGCGGAAACTGGTGCCCGACAACCACCCCGGAAGAGAAGACCGCCCGACGCCCGGTACGCTTGACGCGCCAGGCGAAATCGGTGTCCTCGCCCGCGACCAGATCACCCCAGGGGTAGAGGCCGAACTGCTCGTCGAAACCGCCCACGGCGGCGAACGCCTCGGCGCGAACCACCAGGTTAGCGGTTGGATAGAGGCCGGTATCCGACACGACGCCGAGCACCTGGTGATCGAACAGCCCCGAGTCTTCCCGTGGTCGGAGAACGAACGGTCCGCAAACAATGCCGACATCTCGGCTCGCGAATGCCGCCGCCGCATTCCGCAGCCAGCACGGGTCGGGGATGCAGTCGCTATCGGTGAAGGCGAGGATGTCGCCCTGCGCACGCGCCGCGCCATAGTTCCGAGACGCGGCCGGGCCGCGGTTCTCCTTCCGATAGAAGCGAACCTCGAATGGAAGCGCTGTCCGCCAGCGGTCCACCACCGCCTCGGTGTCGTCCTTCGACGAGTTATCAACCACGATCAGCTCAATTGAGGCGGATGGATAAAGTTGGCGGCCGAGCGCTTCGAATAAGTAGGGCAGCACCGCGGCGCGGTTATAGGTGGGGACGATCACCGAGACCAAGGGCTGGCCTGCGGCCGGATCAATACTGGACAAGGCTTCCTTCCTTCTTCGCGTGCCGGAGCGCCAACGCAAACCCTGCCAGCGCGACAGGGCAGAGGGCCGCGGCCATCGCCCAGAGCAGGCCGAGTTGGACGAGAACGGCAGACGGCGGGCTGCCGTCGAGTGCGAGGCGCATGCCGGACAGCGCATAGGTCAGCGGAAAGAGCGCCGCCAGCGGGCGGATCCAGGCGGGCAGGACCTGGCTCGGGAACAGGGTCGTGCCGAAGAAACCGCTGGCAATCGAGTAACCGGCCAGGATCGGGTCGCCCTGCTTGAGCATCAGCACGAAAGCCGCGGAGAGGACGCCGAGTAGCGCGAACGTCAGGCAGGCGGGGATGAAGACGAGCAACGCGGTCAGCACGTTGGCGTGCTGCCAGTAACCCAGCACGATGACCGCCACGCTGATGTAGACCGCGACGCGAAGGAGACTCTGAAGGAAACGAAAGACGCTGGACGCGATCAGCCACTGCCACGCTGGAATCGGTGTGAGAAGCATGGGCTCGATGGTCCCCGACAGCTGCCCGTCCCGGATCGAATGCGGAATGGCCGTAAGACCCACCGTGAACGTGTCGGTGAAGGCCAGACCGGCCAGCACGAAGGGAATGAAGGAGCGCGCCCCAGCCCAGCCCGACGACCCTGAGCTCAGAGCCGACCCGATCAACGAGATGAGCAGGATCAAGCCGACGACGGCCGCCAAATGCCAGACAAACGCAAATCGATAACTGGAGAACAGCAGCCAGTCCCGCCGAATAAAAGCGAGCACCAACCGCGTCATCGCGCCACCTGGAGGACCTCGCGGCCGCTTTCCTGGACCAGCTCGCGAAAGATCTCGTCGAGGGTCCGCGCCTGTCTCGTGCAGGTCTGGATCTCGGCCCCCTGCTCAACGAGGTAGCGCATCATGATCGGGAGCGCGGACGCCTTCGGATCCATCGTCACCTCGAGCTGCCTGACCGCCTCGCCGACCGAGTCGACCGAGTCGACCGAAACGCCCTGAATGCCGGCGATCGCCCGAAGGCCTCGCGGCCATCCATCCTGGCCGCCCCCAATCACCAGCCGGTAGACAATCGCGTCGTGGGTGCGCTCACGCAACTGGGCGATCGATCCCGTGAAGATGTTGGCCCCGTGGTTGATCAGGGTGACACGATCACACAGCTCTTCCGCCTCGCGCATCGTGTTGGTCGCGATCAGGACCGTTCTCCCCTGATCGGCCACCCGCTCCCGCACCAGGCGGTGCAGCTCGTGGGTTGCAACCGGGTCGAGGGCGCGGGTCGGCTCGTCCAGAAAGAGGACAGGCGGATCGTGAATCAGGCCACGAGCGATCGCCGCGCGCTGCTTCATACCCGATGAGAGGGCGTGCATGCGAACGCGCGCGACCGATTGGAGGTCGAGGCGGGCCAGGAGGTCAGCGATACGTGCCTGCGCGAGCGATGCCGGCAGCCGGTACAGGCTGGCATAGAAGCGAAGGTTTTCAAGCAAGGACAATCGCCAGTAAAAGCTGCGCTCATCGCCGTAGACCACGCCAATGCTCTGGCGAACGGCGAGGCTCTCGCTCACGACGTCCTTGCCGTTGATGCTCGCCTGACCCCCGTCCGGGAGGATCAGCCCGGCCAGAACTTTGATCAGCGTGGTCTTGCCGGCGCCGTTCGGACCAAGGAGGCCGAAAATTTGTCCGGCGGGTACCGTCATGGTGATGCCCGCCAGCGCCGGCTGCTGACGACCCGGCCTGAACAGCTGGCCCCAGCCGGCGTGCGCCCGAAAGCTCTTGCTGAGGTCGCGGATCTCGATCGCCGGCGTCGTCACAAGATCACCCGGCGGGCCTTGATGGATCCCGCGATCAGCCCCGCGAGCCACACCGCATGCCGTGCGGCGATGCCGCGCATGATCCGGGCGGATGGCCGCCATGCCCTGGGCGGCCACAGATCGAAATGGTGGCCGGCAACCTTGATCCAGGGCAGGCCAAGCAGGGCGAAGACCGGGCGGCGCCGCAGCACGGCCAGCGCAAGGCCGGCCAGCATCAGGTCGAAGTAAAAGGTTCGCCGGGAGGCGAAGATTCCGTGGCGGAGGCCGCCCAGGCCGGGGACGGCTTTGAACCCACCAGGGATCTGCGACGCATGCCGATACTCATCCGCGATCCAGCCTCCGTGCGGCTTGCCCGGGACAAAACGGCGATAGACGTAGGCGGTGGGTTCGAAGCTGGCTCGGTAGCCGCGCGCGCGCAGACGGTGGCCCAACCCGTTTTCCCAGCCCCACGATGCGCTCCCATGCTGCCGCCCCGGCAGATCGAATCCGCCGACATCGAGGACCGCCTGCTTTCGGTAGAAGGAATTGAACCCCGGAAAGAGGCCCTCGTCCGACGCAATCCCTCGCGCGCCCGGGAGATCCAGGAAGGGCGCACCGTCGTCCGCGTCGACGTGCACCGGGCCGGTGAGGGCGACCGTCCAGCCGCTCATGGCGTTGACGGCCGCCTCAATCCACCCGGGCGCCGGCTGGCAGGAGTCATCGGTGAAGGCAACGATGTCGCCCTTTGCGGCACGGACCAACCGGTTGGCCGGCGCCGGCCCCCACCGCTCTCCTCTTGACGCGTCGATCAGGACGAGTTCGAGGCGATCCGCCGGGTAGGTCTGCTCGCGTATGCGGTCGACCAGACGTCGGGTCGCGGTTGGATCCTGGCAGGTGACGATCACGGAGACGAATGGCGCCTCGGGCGATTCCGCCGCCCCGGGAAGGGCGACCAGTGTGGCAATGACGCAGTCTCGGAACGCGGGAAGCGCCGCCTTGATGGCGTGCGTGCCGACAGCCGATAGCCAGCTCGCCAGGCCCATCGCATCGCTGACCATGGCGGCGCGGCGGTCGAGAACTGGCTCCTGCTGGATGACCTGGAACCCCGTCCGAAGCGCCCAGGCGGTCAGCTCGGATGGGCCGAACGTCCGGCAGGCCGGCAGGGCCGGCCAGCTGAAGGACATTTCGTTTGAGGCGAACACCGGATCCGGGAGCGTCGGCAGGCCGGCGGCTCCACGCATCCGGTTCGACAGGCTTCCGGCCTGCCGGTAGCCGACCAGGAGAGCTCCACCAGGATGAAGCCGCCGCCGCAAGGCGTCTATCACGTGAGCCGGATGCTCGGCTGCCGCTTCGAGGACGTAGGGGAGGATGATGACGTCGTACCGATCAGCGTCCGCCGGACGCGCGAGCAGCGCGTCCAGCGGCCCGCGGTCGACGACCAGCTCGGACAGATCGTCGGTCAGCGTTCCGCCATCGATCTGCCAGAGCTCGACCTGGTAGCCCAGCTCGAGCAAGGCGCGGGTGAGGGTGATATTCGGAGCGACGATCAGGATGCGTCCTGCTGCCCGCAACCGGCGGACGCGCTGAACCAGCGCCAGGACCAGCGGTTGCGTATGGCGGAGATCGTGGAAAACCCGGTCCGTCACCGGGAGCACATCCAGGATGCGGGTGACGAGCTCGCCTTCCGGCGGACGCCTCGGAACGGTGGCGCGCATCAGGCGACCTCGGCCGGTCGAGATCTCGGTTTCCCGGCGGTTCGCTGCCGCTTGTGTCCGATGACAACTTGGGAAAGGACGCGCTCCGCCTCGGCACCGACGCGGTCCAGGCTCCACTGACTCGCCCACTCGCGGCAGCGGCCCGCGGTCTCGGGTCGGCGGGCGAGCTGGATCGCGTAGAGGATCGCCTCGGCCAGCTGATCCGCCCTGGCGGTGCTCATGAGATCGGCGCGATCCCGCAGGTCCACGGTCGCCCCGATCTCCGGGTTTCGCACGATCTCGCCGGTGCCGCTGTGAGCACTGGCGACGACCGGCGTGCCACACGCCAGCGACTCGGTGAGGACCATGCCGAAGGCTTCCTCAACCGACGGCAGGACCGTGACCGCAGCCTGCGAATACCAGGCCGGCAGCGAACCCGTAGCGCCTGGACCCCGAAGGTCGATCGCCGCCCTGGCCGACGGGTCCTTGACCAGACTCAGCTTTCCCAGCATCGTGTCGCCGAAGGCATCCTGGTGAAAACCGGCGAGTCCGAAGGGGCCGGCCAGAACGAGCGTCGCTTCCGGGCATGCGCGGTGAACCCGGTTCCAGGCACGCAGCAGAAGCTCGCCTCCCTTGCGAACGTCAGCCAGATCGGCGGTAAAGAGGACCTGGGGACGAGTCAGGTCGCGCGGCGCGCACGGCCGAAAGACATCCATGTCCACCGGCGGTGAGAGCACGCCACAGGGGACGCCGTAGTCGGCCGCCACGCCCGCGGCTCCGTCGGCGGTCAGCGCCACCACCTGGTCCGCCCGTTTGACCAACTGAGAGAAGAAGAAGCGGTCAACGCGCCCGGGCCAGTAATGCTGCCGCATGATGATGTGGAACAGATAGGGCAAGCCGACCATCGCCCGCAGGAGCGGGGCCGCAATGATCCCGGAATAGCTCCACAGATGGGCGACGTCCGCACCCTCCTTGAGCAGCAGCCGGCTGGCCTGGAGGCTAAAGGCGTACAAGCGCATCAGCGACGCGTATTGATACATCAGGGGATGGCTGAGCTGCCCCAGGTAGGTCACCCGCACGCCATCGCTCACCGCCGTTCGTGGGCGGCCGGGGGTGGAGGTGATGATGTGGACATCGTGGCCTCGACCGGCCAGGTAGTGGGCCAGGTCGTGGATGCACCGTTCGGCGCCGCGTCGCACGTACGGCCAGTAGGCCGGGTAGGGGAAAACGACCTTCATGCCATATCCCGGGCTTCGTGACGAGCACGAAGCACGACTTTGGGAACGGCGCGGGAGCGGGTCTGCAACTCGAAACGGGAGATCTCCTCGATGTCCTCGAATCGAGCAATGGTGAGCAGCGCCCGCAGGGCCGACGGCGTGGGAAGCCACCAATGGAGCCCGCTGTAGCCGTCCAGGACGCCGATGAATCGGATCGCTCCGGGTTCATCGGTCGCCTCGAGGGCAGGGTCATAGGCATCCGCGATGATCGCATCGCCGCCCGTGACCGACCAGATCGCCTCCAGCGCCCGCAACGGCTCGCGCAAATGCAACAGCAGGTCGCTCATGAACACGAAGTCGAAGGTCCCGACCGTTTGCGGGGAGAGGTCGTAGACGCTCAAAATCCGGCGCTGCACCCGGGACCGCAGCGCGCGGCGGGCATAGGCGAATCCCAAACCCTTGACCGTCCGCGGCTGCGCGCTCAGGTATTCGGTTTTGAAGTTCCGTGGATAGTCGCAATCAGCCAGGCTGTTGACGTCGATCCCGATGACCTCCGCGGCACCCCGCTTCTCCATCTCGAAGGCCCAGAAGCCGTCA
>VBGO01000127.1:0-416 GCA_005882525.1 Chloroflexota bacterium | reverse complement strand
ACGTCGAGACAGCGCTTGCCGGCCAGCGACGGCGGCAGGCCGTAGTTCTGGACCTGGGCGCGGTGATCGACAAAGCCCGGGGTGACCGTGCCATCACCCAGATCGATCGTGTGGTACCAGTCGATGTCACCCATCTGCGTGCCGTTCAAGGCCGGCTCTGAGCGCGGAGGGCGAGAGGGCCAGGAAAGTTCAACGCTGCCGATCCGGATCGTGCGCGGGCGATGGGCCAGGATCATGACCCGGCCTCGACCACGTCTTCGACGGCCAGCCAGGAATGGCGCGCCGGGACCCCGGCCCGCAAAACCGCCCGGTCGGGCAGGCCAGCCGATCCGGGGTCGACGGCGTAGCGCGCCACCTCGTCGACCGGCTCAAAACCGGATAGCGTCAGCATCAATTGCAGGGTCTGCGCGCCGGGA
>VBGO01000126.1 GCA_005882525.1 Chloroflexota bacterium | reverse complement strand
CAGCTCGCGCAACTCCGAGTTGACCGCCAGCTTCGCAACCTTGGGCCGGGACGCTCTCCGCTTGGCACGCTCGTGAGCTGAGCTCGGCCGGTATTCCCAAGGCTGGGTCCGCTGCCGACCGCGCCTGCGTTGTCTTAGCGTGCTGCGGGTTCGATACCTCTGGTCTCTCGTGTTCCGGCGCAGCTCTCGGAAAATAGTCGAGGGCGCCCGGCTTAGCCGCCTGGCGATTGCCCGAATGCTCTCCGCACGCTCAATCCCGGCGTGGATGTCCTCTCGTTCCTCGAGTGACAGGTAGCGCTGTCCCGACTGTGCTGGGACGTTGGGTGGCATGATGTCGCCAGCCTGCACGAACCAGCCCGCCGCCGTGCGCCTCGGGACGCCGGATGCCGCCGCCGCTGCGGCGCAAGCCAAGCCAGCTCTGATTTGAGTCCAGAACAGGTGCTGTTCGTTCCGGTCCTGTAACCGCATGCAACAGCCTCCTTAGGGATAAGTGTTGAATCGACTCCTTGAACCCAAGAGTTCAAATCGGCGATTTTTGAGCTGATCGGCAGTCAGCGGATCACAGTCGGATCACAATTTCCGGCGGAAGTCACGCAAATCGAGCGGTCTAATGCCTACCGTCATTAGCCAATCTGAACTCGCGCGACAGCAATCAGTGACTGCTCGCACCCTTCAAGCTGAGGACGCACGGTCCTCGCATAACAGGACCGTGAGGCCGTCGACTCCGATCCCGAGCTCGAGAGCAGTCCTCTCGAGACGAGACAGCGTTCGGATAAAGTCGTCGTCCTCGTCGAGGGCAAGACGCCGAAGGATCCGTTAAAGGCCCTAGGTCGGTGCCGAGAAGGCGCGCTCGGCGGCATCGCGGTCGAAGAAGTCCTCCATTTTGACGATCCGTCCATCCCGCATCGTGATCAGGTTGTAAACACGGTCGACGCCCGGCGGCCCCGTGCCCTCATGCCAGTGTGCAACCGAAAGGATCCGGTCGCCAGCGATTGAAATGCGCTCCATATCCCGGGCCGGCATCCTCTCGACAGCGTGTTTGAGCACAGCCGATGCTTCCTCGCGGCCGTTGCACACGGGCGGCGGATCGCCAAGGCTCTCCTCGCCAATCCAGCGAATGTTCTCGTCCATCAATTCGGCCAGCGGATTGACATCGCCCAAGCGCATCGCGTCGTATGCCGTACGGAGCCGAACTACGTCTTCCTCGGTGGCGGGCATTTTCTCCTCCAAAGCTGTTCGACGCCTCAAGTATGCATTCCTAAGGCTGGCTGCCCACGCGGATGTCCTTTGATGCGCTCTGGCGATCGCATGGTTCAGAGCGCGGCGAAATCACCCAGCGGGCCACGGTCGCGCCGCGCCCATCCTGGTCCGACCGCGGCCTTCCCCGGATCACAGCCGGATCACGCATTCCCGGAAACGGGCGGATACGAGACGTCACAGCAGGACACCACGGCGGGGGCAGTCGAGTTCAGAGGCACATGCAAAGAGTCCGCAGGACACGGGAGGATATGCCGCCGAGATGGTTCGGGACCGTGAGGCCCCGGGTTCAAATCCCGGGGCCCCCGATATCGCCTTCACTTCGCGATGCTGATCGCTGACGGGCCGCCTACGATCGGAGGATCCCGATGCGCTCCCTGAATATCCAGCTAAGCGCCGAACAGGTCCTCGACGAGTGCCGCCGGCGCGGACTCGTCGTCCAGCGAGAGCGCGAACTGGCCGGCCGCACCGGCAGCCGGCACTGGCACCTTCGAATCCCAGGTCGCGGCGGCACGCTGGAGCTCAGCGCTTGGCAGGGAAGAGTGTGGGTGAAGGTGCACCCGTTACGGGATGGCGGTTGGGCCAACGACTTCGCGCGCGAGCTAAGCCTGATCCGATGAACGGAGATTGCGAGAAGCGTCGACGAGGCGTCAGGCGATCGGGAGGAGTAAGTCGATCACGTCTCTGCCGGATTAGAACTCGATCGATGGCCGCGTCGGGTCGGGCGTTCCGCGCTGTACGAGCTCAGTAAAGACTTCGGGAATCTGTCCGTAGACGCCGGGCGGATCGCCGAAAGGCGCGCGCGCAAATAGGCTCCCCCAGCGAGCGTCGCTCGCTCGAAACCGATGCCCTCCGGGTCATCGTCCTCTTTCAGCTCGGCACAGACTCGATATTCGCGCGAGCTGACATCAAATGCGCCGAAGAACTTCCGCCCCCGTAGGCCTACCGCTCCTTCGAAGTGCGCCCATGCCTTCTGGATCGCCTCAGCCGTGTCGGAGCTTGCGCGCATGAACATGACCGGCGTGTCTTTGCGTAGTACCCGAACCGGCTCCGAAACCTGAAACCACGAGCCCATTGCGTGGCTGTAGCGGCTCCGCAACACGCGCGCCAGGCACACGCAACTGCTCAGCTCCGAGGAGTTCAAGCATGCTGCCCACGTGATTTATGGAGTGGTTCACACGGTTGTGTGCCTCCCCCGGTACGATCATCGGCGAGGATTCAAGCACGATGCTGGGGAGAGGGCAAATGGGACGTTACCGCTCCAGATATCTCCAAGGAGATCACGTGGCCGCGGCGTCCGCTCGTGCGGAGCTCACCGCGATTGCCACAAAAGAAGTCCGCTCCGGGTAGCCTCGGAAAAGCTGCGGCTACTTAGCCGTTCCTCCAGCCCGCACGTGGGCACGTCCTTGCCGGCTAGGCTACCTGCGCGCGGACGTGGGAGCCACGGTTGTGCTGGTCTTGGCCGGAGTCCTTGCGCTAGGGGCCTGGATGCGAGTAAATCGCGGATGAACCCGCGAGGGAGGTTGGCAGGATTGGCAGAAACTCAAATCAATCGCATCGACAATGGGCGCCGGCGCCAGATCGGCTCCATCGGCACGATGGTGCGAGTCGTCCTAGGCCTTGGCCTCCTGGCCTATGGCTTGTCCGGCGGCACGATCGTGGTGAGCACGGTCAGCTGCAATCCGGATTCGAGCCGCTCGGCCTGATCCTTGGCGTGGTCGCCTTTCCTGCCGTTCTGCTGATCGGGCAGTCGCTACGTGCCCGCCGTAACCCAACGCGCTTTCAGGCAACAGGAGCTGTTGCTACGGCGATCAACATGGCGGTGTTCTTCGCGCTCTTCCTAACCCCCTGGTACCTGCCACGCCTGTCGTTTACCAGCGACGCAGCCTCGATCTTTTACGGTGCCTCGATGTTGCTGGCCGCGCTTCGAGGCTACGGAGGATGCGAGGTGCTGGCCATATCTAACTGGGTTCTCCGCAGGGACGACCAGGTTGGCTGTTTTGTATTGGGACCCGTCGACCTCGCGGAGCGCCGGCTGAGGCAAGGTCGGTCGCACAGCTAGGTTCCCAAGCGGCGCGGCAGCTGAGCTCGGCGTGAAACGCCGAGAGAAGCGCTTCGGTGGTTCGCTAGCGCCTCCGACTACTTAAACGAGTTTCCCGAACGCCGCCGCCAGATCTCCGCTCGACCCGATCACAGTCCCGCCTGAGCTGACGAGCGGTCCTGGCTGATCGGTCCATGTGGCGTCCGCACCATAGAGAAAGTAAGCGTCCCAGACGATCCCACCGCCACCAGTGTGCTCGGCGAACCAGGTGCCGACAACGCGGTTCGGGTCGTAATAGTTGACGACTCGATGATCATTCAGCACCTTCCGGTCGACGAGGTCTCGAGAATCGGCGGGCAACATGTTGAACCAAACCACATAGACCCTCACATCCGATGACGGGTATTTCTGCAGTATGTTGCTTCGCACCCAACGGGCGCCTGCGGCACATGTTGGTCAGGTGGGCGACAGCAAGAGGATCAGACGTGGGTGTGACGCGTCGCGATTGAAGTTCGCCTCCAGCTGGTCGACGCTAGTAAGGTGGGTGAGGCTTGCGTCGGCGCCGTTCCCCGTTTCGCCGATGCGCGCGACGGCCTCCGACAAGTAACTGTGTGGGTTGGCGAGTTGGACGCCGGCCACGACCAGCACGACTGCCAGCAGAGCGACGGTTAACCAGCGACCCCGGAACCCGCGGGTCCACTTGTTCATCCGGTTGAAGCTAATCATGGTAGACGCGAGCCACTTTGTCCAGGAAGACGCCCCGGAAGCGATTGCGGCTGCGGTCAAGCGTGTTCAGAATCGCCTTCAGTGCTGATGCAGGCGGGGCCGGCTGAGGACACAATCGACGGATGAGCGACAGCTGGATGATCGATGAGCTGGATTACGCCGGGCACGAGCATCTCGACCCGGCCTTCGTCGCGGGCTACGAGCAGAAGCAAGGGAATCCGGACCCTACCCCAGATCTGGACGTGCTCACCGCGCATGGCTTGGGTCCAACCTCAATCGTCGTAGACCTCGGCGCGGGAACCGGCGTTTTCGCCTTGGCAGCTGCACGCCGATTCGGGCGCGTCATTGCGGTCGATGTCTCAACGCCGATGCTCAACGTCGTGCGTGACCGGGCGAAGGAAGTTGGCTTGGTCAACCTCGACTGCGTGCTGGCGGGCTTCCTCAGCTACAAGCATGCTGGCGTGCTGGCTGACGCTGTGTACACACGCAACGCTCTCCACCATCTACCTGACTTCTGGAAAGGCTTGGCCCTTGTCCGGATCGCAGAGATACTCCTGCGCCTGCACGACATCATCTATGACTTCCAACCGCTAGAGGTGCAGAGTGTGCTTGACCGTTGGCTTAACAGTGCTACCGCCGACCCGGGCCGGGGTTACACGCGGGGATTTCGCTGAACACATCCGAAACGAGTACAGCACCTTTAGGTGGCTGTTGGAACCGATGGTGGCGTCGGGTGGCTTCGAAGTCGTCACGGTTGACTTTCGTGGATCGGTTTACGGTGCCTATACCTGTGTAAAGCGCTGAAGACCGTCGATCGTTTGGGATCAATGGCGGGCCGGCGATGTGGCCATTTAGGAGCTCTGTCGATCGGCCATAGGTTGAGGCCAACTTCGCGTCCCAGCCTGAAGCGCGGCGGGACGAGGTTCCGGAACCCATGAAAGCTTTAAGCCATGAAACGCCAGACCTTCACCAGCCGGATCTATCTATAGAGCCTGCAACGGTTCTGCTGGTCGAAGACGACCTTCATCTGCGCGTCGCGATTCGCATTTCTCATGCTCGGCGCGGGCCTGGCGCTGGCCGTCGTCTACACGGTCGGTGCAGCTTCTCCCGCTGGAGAGAGCAGCTCATGCCGGGGTTTGGATTGTTGCGCAGCTTCAACCACGTTGCCACATCAATGGCCGGAAGTCCGGCGGTATACCGAGCGCTAACCGAGCGGACGGTCTGGTTCCTGGGCAGTGTCCCGATCGTCGGGCTGCATGCTGATGCTGCACGGTCTGTCGCAGCTGTTGCGCCCTGCTCCATCTAGCTCACGGCCCGGCTAAATGAGCCTTCTCCTCGCTCGTCTTCTGCCCGCTGGGGCACGGCGCTTCGATCCGATTTTCGAACCACACACGCGACTGAATCGCCCTGGGTTTCTTGGAGGCTAAGGGGTGTCCTGGCTTAGGCAGAGCCGGGTAATTGGAAGTCATGCGGCCGTCGTCGGTTGACGACGTCGAGCTTCGAACTCGACGGGCGTGAGCATACCTAACGACGAATGGCGACGCTGGCGGTTGTGAAAGATCTCGAGGTACTCAAACATCGCGTTAGCCAGCTCAACGCGAGTGCTCCATCGTTTTCGGTCGAGCTGCTCGACCTGCATCCGACTCCAAAAGGCTTCCATCACGGCGTTGTCGAAACAGTCACCGACCGAGCCCATCGATGGCAGAAGTCCCGAGTCGACGGCTCGACGCGTGAAGGCCCAAGAAGTGAACTGAGTGCCCTGGTCGCTGTGAATCACGGTGCTGTTGGAGGGACGGCGCTGGTCGATTGCCATGCCAAGAGCGTTGGTGACAAGAGCAGTGCTTGGTGAACCATCGATTGACCACCCAATCACGCGCCGTGACCATGCGTCCAGCACGACGGCGCAGTAGACCTTGCCCTCTCTTGTCGGGTGCTCGGTCACATCCGTGACCCATAGCTCATCGGGATTGTCCCGGTGGAACTGCCGCT
>VBGO01000002.1 GCA_005882525.1 Chloroflexota bacterium | reverse complement strand
GCCGAGATCGTTGATCAGTTCCTCACCGCGAGCCGCGACCTGGGCGAGAAACAGCGCTCGCTGACCAATGTGGTCTTCATGGGGATGGGAGAGCCGCTGAACAACTACGCCGCCGTGGTGGGCGCGATCCGGCGCTGGGCCCGGCAGGACACACTCAACTTCAGTCCCCGGCGGGTCACCATCTCGACCATCGGCCTGGTGCCCTTCATCGAGCGGCTCAGCGCCGAGGGACTGCCCGTCAACCTGGCCATCTCGCTCCATGCGCCGGACGACGAGCTGCGCAGCAGCATGATCCCGGTGAATCGGAAGTACCCGATCGCCGCCATCGTCGCCGCGGCCCGAGCGCACGCGGAGCGAACCGGCCGGCGCACCAGCTATGAATACGTCTTGCTCCAGGGTGTCAATGACAGTGTCGAGCAGGCTCGCCGGCTGGCAACGGTGGTCCGCCATCGCCTCAGCCATGTCAACCTGATCCCGATGAATCCCATCGATGGCAGCCCGCTGGGGCCGCCCTCGAAGGCGCGGGCACAGGCCTTTCAATCGGTTCTCCAGGAGGCTGGCGTGTCGACCACCATTCGTGCCACCCGCGGGCTCGACATCGATGCGGCCTGCGGCCAGCTGCGGGCGCGCCAGCTGCAGCCGGCGGCCTCGCCGCGCTGATGCCGCGGATCCAGGGCGTCTTCTTCGACGCCGGCAACACCCTGGTGGTCGAAGAGCCGGGCAAGCACTTGTGGGAGATGGCGATCACCCCGATCGACGGCGCCATCGACGTGTTGAGGGCGCTGAAGGCGCACTACCGGCTCGGGGTGATCTCCAACACGGTGGGTTCCGGCGACGCGGAGCTGGAAGAGGCCCTGGAGAAAGCCGGGATGCGACCGCTGATCGACGCGCTGGTGACCTCGCGGGATTTCGGCAAGGCCAAGCCGGATCCCGCCATCTATGTCGAAGGCGCGCGCCGGCTGGGCGTCCCGTTGGCGGCGACGGTAATGGTGGGGGACCGGCTGGACACCGACGTCGCTGGGGCACTGAACGCCGGCATTCCCGGCGTCTGGCTCAAGCATCCGGGCGCTGTCGCGCTGGCGGGGATCTCGCCGACGCAGGTGATCACCCGGCTCGCCGAGTTACCCGCGTGGCTGGAAGCTACCTATACTCAAAATCCATGAAGCGCACCCTTGCCGCGGCATTCACCACTTGTCTCTCCCTCGTAGCAGGCCCGTTCCGCCGCTCGAAGGAATTGGCGCGCGGGCGTCGATATACTCAACAAGTCCCGTGAAGCGCATCCTCGCGAGTTTGCTGGCGATAGTGGTTCTTTCGGCCTGCGCCTCACCGCTGGCCAAGCCCGAGACCCCGCAGCAGGCGCTGTCCAGCGCGGCGCAGCGGGCCAGCCAGCTGCATTCCGCCAAGTTCGACCTCCAGGGCAACGTCAAAATGACGTTTCCGCCCCAACTGGGCCAGATGTTCGGTCAGACCGGCGCCGCCGCCGGATCGCTGTCGCTCGATATGACGGGGAACGGCGAAGCACAGTTCCCGGATCGCTATCACGCCGTGATCAATGCCAAGTTGAGCGGACTCTCCGTGGCGACAGAAGTGATCGTGGCCAATGGCAAGGCCTACGTGAAAAATCCGCTGAACGAAAAGTGGGAGGTATCGTCGCAGTCGAGTGGCCTGACCGGCCAACTCAGCCAGCCCGACCCACTCTCGTATGACCAGCTGCTGAAGAACGTCAAGTCGATCAAAGATCTGGGTGACACGACGCTGAACGGCACGACGGTCCATCATTACCGGCTAGTCCCGGACAAAGACAAGCTGATCGCCAGCCTCGACAAAGCGGCGACCAAGAACCCCCAGGCACTGGCGGCGATCAAGCAGGTGCTGGACAGCGGCACGATGACGGTCCAGGTCTGGTTCGGCAAGGACGACCACCTCGTCCGCCGGGTGTCAACCGACGCCGACTACACGATCGACCTGAGCCAGTTGATGGGCTCGCTGGGGGCGCCCGCGGTGAGTGCCAGCAAGTTGCCGGCCGGCTCCAGCATTCACGCCACGGCGCACGTGGTCATCAACTACCACGACTTCGACGCGCCGGTCACGATCAGCATCCCCACCGTCGGCTGAGGGAGCCAACCCCCTTCGTGCTCGTCGCGCCGTCGCTCCTGTCGGCCGACTTCAGCCGGCTGGGTGAGGAGGTTGCCGCTCTCGAACAGGCGGGCGCCGATTGGGTGCATTTCGACGTGATGGATGGGCACTTCGTCCCGCCGATCACGATCGGGCCGCGAGCCGTGGAGCACTGCCGGCGCTACGCGAAGCTCCCCTTCGACGTGCACCTGATGATCGAGAAGCCAGAGCGCACGATCGAGGCCTTTCGCGATGCCGGCACCACCACGCTCTCGGTCCACGTCGAGGCGACCCGCCACATCCACCGGGTACTGGAGAGCATCCGCAAAGCCGGGCTGCGGCCCGGGGTTTGCCTCAACCCCGGCAGCCCGCTGGCGCTCGTCGAGCCGGTGCTGCGCAACGCCGACCTGCTGGTGATGATGTGCGTCAACCCCGGGTGGGGCGGGCAGAAATTCATCGACGGCAGCCTGGAGCGGATCAAGGCGGCGCGTGCCCTCCGCGATCGCCTCAACCTGAACCTGGACATCGAGGTCGACGGCGGGGTCACCGCCGAGACCGGCCGGCAGTGCGCGCAGAACGGTGCCACCGTGCTGGTGGCGGGGAGCTTCGTCTTCGGTCACCCGCAGGGTCGGAAGGCCGCGATCGACCAGCTCCGCTAGGCGGACTTGGCCTGGGTGCGGAGGCAGCGAGTGCAGACCAACGCGGTCTGGGAGCGGCCATCGATCATGACCCGCGCCTTGTGCAAATTCGGCATGAAGCGGCGCTTCGTGTGCACCTTGGAATGGCTCACGTTATGCCCGTATTGGGGCCCCTTCCCGCAGATCGCGCAGCGTTGTGCCATGGTATTGGATGACTTCGGCGCCTCGATGACCATCGCGTATGATTGAGGCGAAATCAGCGTCACATAGTAGCACACGATGGACTCTAAGACGAAGGCCAACCCGCCGCGCACCGGGAAGCCGCCGAGGACGCTGATCCAGTCCAGAGACCTCGGGCGGATCGAGGTGTCACGCCATGTTGTCGCCACCATTGCCGGGCATGCCGCGGCCGGCTGCTACGGCGTCGTCGCGATGGCCGCCCGCGGCTTACGTGACGGCCTGGCCGAACGGCTGCACCGCGACAAGCTGCATCGGGGCGTCGAGGTGGAAGTCCGCGAGGATGGGATCGCCGTCTCGCTCTACGTCATCGTCGAGTACGGCACGCGGGTGTCGGAGGTCGCCAACAATCTCTCGAACGCCGTCCGCTATTCGGTCGAGCGGACCCTCGGCCTCCCGGTCGTGGAAGTCAACGTCAACGTCCAGGGTATCCACGTCAGCGGGGGCGGCGGCGGCAGCTGACATCCCAAGCCTAACCGGCGCCGCGACCATGCCCATCACCGAATGCGACGGCCGTCTGTTCAAAGAGGCCCTGCTCGGCTCGCTGGCCTGGCTGACGGTCAACCGCGACGAGGTGGACGCGCTCAACGTCTTCCCGGTCCCGGACGGGGACACCGGCACCAACATGCTCCTCACCCTGCAGTCAGCCGTCGAAGACATCCGCGACGTCGACGATGCCGATCTTTCGCGCACGGCGAAACGCGCGTCGCATGGCGCGCTGATGGGAGCGCGCGGCAACTCGGGCGTCATCCTCTCGCAGATCCTGCGCGGCTTTTGCGTCGGAATCGGCTCCAGGCCCGCGGTTGACGCGGGCGGGCTGGCCAAAGCCTTGCGCGAGGGGGCGGACGTTGCCTATCGGGCCGTGATCAAGCCAACCGAGGGCACCATGCTAACGGTCGCCCGAGAAGCCGCCGCGGGAGCCGAAGCGAAGGCCGCCGAAACGAGTGACCTGACTGACGTGGTTCGCGCCGCATGCGCCGCGGCCGCCGCCGCGGTCGAGCGGACCCCCGAGCAGTTGCCCATCCTCAAGCAGGCGGGCGTGATCGACGCCGGCGGGTTCGGACTCCAGCTCATCCTCGAGGGCTTTCTCAAGCGCATGAGCGGCGAAGCCTTGCAGAGTTTCGAGCGGCCGGCCACGCAGCACGCGCGGCCCAAGCAGGTGGAGGCGCCTGCGGCGGGCTGGGGCTACTGCACCGAGTTCATCATCAATGGCGACGAGCTCGCCGTCGACGACGTGCGAGCCGAAATCCAGCGACACGGCGACTCGGCGCTGGTAGTCGGTGACGATTCGGCGATCAAAGTCCACGTCCACACACACGAGCCGGCCGTCGTCATCAGCTATGCCAGCGGCGTCGGCCGGCTCAGCCGGCTCAAGGTCGATGACATGTCCTCGCAGCACCACCGGCTGCAAGGCGAGAGCATCCGCCGGCCGGCCAGCACCAAGCACCTGGCCCTGGTCGCCGTGGCGAGCGGCGACGGCTTCCGCCGGATCCTCGAGAGCCTTGGGGTCGACTCGGTAGTGGGGGGCGGCCAAACGGTCAATCCCTCGACGGAAGACATCCTGGCCGCGGTCGAATCGGTGGCGTCCAATGATGTGCTGCTGCTCCCCAACAACGCCAACGTGGTCATGACGGCGCAGCAGGTCGCCGAGCTGAGCCGCAAGCGGGTGCGGGTGGTGCCCTCACGGAGCCTGCCGCAGGGCATCGCCGCCCTCTTCGCCTTCGACTTCAGCGCCGACCTGGAGGCCAACGCCAGCGCCATGTCCCATGCGTTGAGCCAGGTCCAAACCATCGAGGTGACCCGCGCCGTCCGGGCGAGCGAGGTCGACGGCTTGAAGATCGCCGACAACGACGTCATCGGGCTGCTCAACGACCAGATCGTCGAAACCGGCCAATCACCCGCCAGCGTGGTGAAAGCGGTGCTCACGCGGATCGACGTGGCGAAGGTGGGAACCGTAACCATCTACGCTGGCGCCGATGCGCCGGAAGGTGAGCGGGAAGCCCTGGTCACGTCCGTGGCGCAGCAATTCCCGAAAGCCTCGGTCGAGCTGCAATCGGGCGAGCAGGCCCTCTACCCCTATATCGTCGCCGTCGAATAGCGCCTGCTGAGCGCGGCGCGAACGGGTGGATATACTCCAGTCGTGGTCCGGATCGTCACGGATTCCACCGCCGACCTGACCGAAGAGCAACAGCAGGCGGCCGGCATCACGGTGGTGCCGCTCAACGTCCATTTCGGCGACCAGGTCTTTCGCGACCATGTCGACCTGACCGGGGACGAATTCTTCCGCCGCCTGAAAGCCTCGTCCCAATTGCCCCGTACCTCCCAACCCTCGGTGGGTGTGTTCGAGGAGGCCTTTAAGAAGCTCCGTGCCGGGGGCGACGAGATCGTGGCCGTTCACCTCTCCAGCAAAGTGTCGGGCACCTACAACTCCGCCCTGATGGCGGCCCAGGCCGTCGGTCAAGAGGCGATCGAGGTGGTGGACTCCCTCAGCACCTCCATGGCGCTCGGTTTCATGGCGCTGGAGGGGGCGAAACTGGCGCGCGCCGGCACGGACCGGGGGGCAATCTCGGCGCGCCTGCGGGCGCTGGTGCCGAAGGCTCGCGTGATCTGTGTTGTCGACACGTTGACCTACCTCGAGCGGGGGGGCCGTATCGGAAAGGCGCGGGCGCTGCTGGGGTCTTTGCTCAATGTCAAGCCGATCCTGCAACTGAAAGACGGGGAGGTGGTTCCCCTGGGCCGAGCGCGTGGACGGCCGCAGGCGCTGAGCCGGCTGGTCGAGCTGCTGGGACGCGACGGCACGGTAGGCCAGCTCGCCATCATGCATGGCGCCGCCCAGGCGGATGCCGCGCAACTGCGCAACCGGGTGGCATCGAGTTATCCAGGCCTCGACATCCTGCTGACCGAGATCGGTGCCGTGCTCGGTACGCATACCGGCCCGGGCGTGATCGGCTTTACCTATCTCGTCACTTGACCATGCCGCGTTTGCACGTCGTGCGAGGCCCAACCCTGGATGATCCTGTCACGGTGCTGACGGGGGTCAGCGATAAGACGGAGGCTCGACTGGCCCGGCTTGGCATCACCACCATCCGCGACCTCCTGCTGTTCTTCCCGCGTCGTTACGAGGACTTTTCCACGATCACGCCGATCGCTTTCGTCCGCCCGGGAGTCAAGACGACGGTTCGAGGGCGGATCTACGACATCGGCGCTCACCAGACCAAGTACAAGCGGATGGCGCTGACCGAAGCCATCCTGGGCGATGATTCCGGCAGGTTGCGGGTGGTCTGGTTCAACCAGCCGTGGCTGGCCAGGAGCCTGCACAAGGGCGACGAGATCTTTGTCGCCGGCGAGGCCGACCTGAACGGCGGGCTGGTGATGAAAAATCCGGACCACGAAAAGGTGTCGCTGCGCCCGCAGAACGTGGCGCGCCTGGTCCCCATTTATCGGGAGACTGAGGGCCTGACGTCGAAATGGTTGCGTCCCAAGGTCCAGTCGGTCCTGCCGCTTGCCGACCAGCTCGACGAATTCTTGCCGGCCGAGCTTCTGCCCCGCCGTAGCTTCATGGCCCGCGACGAGGCGGTGCGACAGGTCCATTACCCAGCCTCGGCGGCACAACTCGACCGCGCCAAGGAGCGCCTCGCCTTCGAGGAGATGTTCGTGCTGCAGGTCGCCGCCCAGATGGCCAAGCGGGCCCGAAAGGCATTGACCGCGCAGCCGGTACGCTTCGACGATTCGACTGCGCGCGGCTTCGTCAACAGCCTGCCGTTCAAGCTCACCAACGCCCAGCGGGTCGCCGCCTGGCAGATCCTCCAGGATCTCGCCCGCCAGCAGCCGATGAACCGGCTCCTCGAAGGCGACGTCGGATCGGGCAAGACGGTGGTGGCGGCGATGGCCATGCACCATGCGGCGCACGCCGGTTTCCAGTCGGTGCTGCTGGCACCGACGGAGATCCTTGCACGTCAGCATGCCGACGTCGTCCAATCACTGCTCGAGCCGTTTCAGATCGACGTCGGGCTGCTGGTCGGGAGCACGCCGGCGTCGGCACGAAAACCAATGATGGCATCGCTGGCCGAGGGACAGCTGCCCGTGCTGGTCGGGACGCATGCGTTGATCGAGGAGGGGGTCCAGTTCAGAGACCTGGCCCTGACCGTCGTCGATGAGCAGCACCGCTTCGGCGTCGGCCAGCGCCTCGCGGTCCGCCAAAAGGGCGAGCGCATCCCGCACTTCCTCTCGATGACAGCGACCCCGATCCCGCGCACACTCGGCCTCACGCTCTTCGGCGACCTCGACATCTCGATCCTCGACGAGATGCCACCGGGGCGCCGGCCGGTCAAGACCGGCCTGGTTCCCCCCGAGAAGCGGGCGGATGCTTACGACTTCATCCGCAAGCAGGTCAATGCCGGCCGCCAGGTCTTCGTGATCTGCCCGCTCATTCAGGAGTCCGACAAGCTCGGCGTGCGGTCGGCCACGCAAGAGCTCGAGAAGTTGCAGCACGACGTTTTTCCGGAGCTGGCGTCGCGGATCGCCCTGCTGCATGGCCGGCTCAAATCCGCGGAGAAGGAAGCAATCATGTCGAGTTTCCAGCGAGGCCAGGTCGCCATCCTGGTCTCCACCTCGGTGGTGGAAGTCGGCATCGACATTCCGAACGCCACCGTCATGATGATCGAGGGCGCCGACCGATTCGGACTGGCGCAGCTCCATCAATTCCGGGGCCGGGTTGGACGGGGATCGGAAGAGTCATGGTGCTTGCTCTTCACCGATGCCGAAGATCCGCAATCCCTCAAACGCCTGCAGGCCGTCGTGACCAATAAGAGTGGCTTCGACCTGGCCGAGATCGACCTCGAGCTACGCGGCTGGGGCGACCTGGCCGGTTACCGGCAGCATGGGAAGGACTTTAAGATGGCGAGCCTGCTGGACGCGGCGCTGATCAGCGACGCCCAGACCGAGGCCGTCCGCCTCTTGGACCGCGACCCGACGTTGGGCGGCGAGCCGGCGCTCCGCCGCCAGCTTTCGGCGTATCGTCAGGTGTTCGCTCTGGATTGACCTTGGGTGGCGGGCTGCTGGGCGGAAGCGGGCGCAGCAGTGTCAACAGGCGTCCGACCGCCATCCCGGCGGCAACGGGCAGCACCAGGACCAGGAGGATGCCGACGATAGCGTCGACGACGACTATGCCGAGGCTCCTTCGCAGGCGCTGTCGACCGGGCCGGTGTGGCCTGCTTTACTCATCACATGTCCGGACCGGCGACCCGGGTGACGGCGGGATCGAGTCGCGGTCGGCTGCTCAAGACTCCGCCGGGCCGCACCACGCGACCCACGACCTCCCTCGTCCGCGAAGCCTTGTTCAACATCATCGGCGACAGCATACGCGGTGCGCGGGTGATCGACCTGTTCGCCGGCGCCGGGACTCTCGGCATCGAGGCGCTCTCGCGCGGGGCGGCGTGGGCGACATTCGTGGAGCGCGACCGAACCTGTGCTAACATCGTGGCCGAGAATTTGGCCGCCACCGGCTTCGCCCAGCAGGGCGACGTGGTCAGCGCCGATGCCATCGGCTGGTTGAGGGCGCACGCCGGCGACCTCGCCACCTACAACCTTCTTCTGTTGGACCCACCCTACCGTGCTGGGGAAATGCTGAGCGCTGCGCTCGAGGGCCTCGACCAGGCCCCACTGCGCGAGCAGGCGTTAGTGGTGGTGGAGCATTCTCGCAGCCAAGCGCTGCCGCCCCTGCAGCGCTTGACGCAGGTCCGGGAGCGCGATTATGGCAGCACCCGCTTGACCTTCTTCCGGTACCCATGATCACCGCCCTCTACCCCGGCAGCTTCGATCCCCTGACCCTGGGTCACCTCGATATCGTCGACCGAGCCGCCCGCATCTTCGACCGGGTCGTGATCGCGGTCCTCGAAAACCCCAGTAAGCAGCCGTTGTTCACGAGCGGGGAGCGGGTCACGATGATCCGGGAGAGTTTGGGAGAGCGTCCGGGCGTCGAGGTCAACACGTTCAGGGGCCTGACCATCGACTTCGCACGCCAGGTAGGCGCGCGAGTGATCGTCCGGGGGCTGCGCGCCGTGTCAGACTTCGAGAGCGAGTTTCAGATGTCCCTGATGAACCGCCGCCTGGAACCGGACGTCACGACGGTCTTCATACCCACGAGCCTGCGTCATCTGTTTCTCAGCTCCAGCCTGATCAAAGAGCTCGCCGAATTCGGTGGCGACATTTCAGAATTCGTCCCAGCCAACGTCGTCGGACCGCTCAAGGAACGCCTCACCAAGGGAGCACACGCATGAACATCCACGAAGCCATCGATCGCCTCGAGTACCTGATCGCCCACAGCCGGCAGATCCCACTGACGCGCACGGTCGTCATCGACCAGGAGGAGGTGCTCGCCTGCATCGATGACCTCCGGCTCAGCCTGCCGGACGAGATCAAGCAGGCTCGCTGGACGCTCCAGGAGCAGCAACGTTTGCTTTCCGAGGCGCAGGCCGAAGCCGCCCGGACCGTCAGCAAAGCCGGCGAGCGTGCCCAGACCATGATCGGCCAGCACGACCTGGTCAGGCGGGCGGAGAAGCAGGCCGAGGCGATGCTCAAGGAGGCGTCCGCCAAAGCCGAGGAGACCCGGCGATCGGCTGACCGGTATGCCAGCGACGTGATGCAGTCGCTCGAGACCCAGCTCTTGCGGACGGTGGCCACCGTGAAGAAAGGGGTCGAGGCACTCCGGACGCCCGCGGCGAGACCGATCAAGGAAATCGAGGTCCTCAGCGGCCGGTAGGACCGCCGGGGCTCAAGGAGCTTCGGCCCAAAGGGGGGCGCGCTACCCCCAAAGGCTCTTCCTGGGCGTTCCGTTATATCCGATCATTGGCGTAGGACGGGGAGCCGGCAGCGGGAGGCCAGCAGGGAAGGAGGAGCAGCGTAACGAGGCCGGAGACGGCTTCGCCCTCGTGCGGATTGTTGCTGCCCTCATTGTTATCTTCGCGCATTCCTTCGCCGTGGCGGCCGGTTTGCCTGACCCAACCTGGCACGTCCGTGGGGTCACTATCAACTTTGGTTCGGCGGCCGTCTCCACCTTCTTCGTCATCAGTGGATATCTGGTCGTCGCAAGCTGGATCCGCGATCCAAGTCCCATTCGTTTCACGGTCCGCCGAGTCGCCCGGCTTTGGCCAGGGTTGCTGGTCATGCTGCTCGTGACGACATGGATCCTGGGACCGGCGGTCACGTCGTTACCGCCCGCCCGGTACCTGACCGATCCCGGCACCGTACGGTACCTGCTCGGGAACCCACTGCTCCTTCCAGTATGGGACCTGCCCGGCGTATTCAAGACCGGCTTCGCCCCCGGCGTCAACGGATCGATTTGGACGCTGCCCATCGAAGTGGCGGCCTATGCCAGCCTGCTGGTGTTCGGTCCGCTCCTCGTTACATCGGGCCGGCGCCGCCTGACAGTTGGCGTGGCCCTGGCCACGGGCGTCGTCGCCGCGACTCTCGTGGCGCGGGCCGCGCTGCCGGCGGCGATGCTCGACGGCTTACAGTACCTGCTCCACCAGGGTTTTCTGCTCTTCTTCCTCGTCGGTGGACTGCTCTATCTCGGTCGTCACCGCGTCCCGATGAGTTGGGCCCTCTTCACGGTGGCGATGATCGGCCTTGTGGTCGCGCTCGCGACCGGTCTTGGGCCTCCTGTGTTCGTCCTCCTATCGTACGGCGTCATTTTTCTGAGCACGCGCCGCGCCGCTGGCTTACGTCGCATCACGCGGCTGGGCGATCCCTCGTACGGCATCTACATTTATTCCTATCCGATCCAGCAACTGCTGGTCCATCTGCGAATCGCCCCCACCTGGTGGATCCTCTTCATCGAAGCATCCCTCGCCTCGATCGTCCTCGGGTACCTTTCCTGGCATCTCGTGGAACACCGCGCCCTTGGCTTTGCCAGGCGAGCCTTGCGCCGGCCGGTCGCCGATCCTCTCGTGCGCCAGGAGGCGGCGTCTGCCGCATGACCACCGCGCTCTGACCTTATAATGGGCTGCCCATGGCTCTTCCAAAGACCCGTTATGCCCATGCCCGCCAGGGCGAGCGTCGCGCCCATCTGGCGATAAAGCGCCCACAACTCGTCGAATGCTCGCAGTGCCATCAGCCCAAGCGGCCGCACGCGATCTGCCGGAACTGCGGCTACTACGACGGGCGCGAAGTCATCAAGACCGACTAGGTCCCTCGCGATCACCGTCGCCTTCCTGTTTCCAGGCCAGGGCGCCCAATTCGTCGGGATGACGCGCGACCTGCTGGCGCAGGACCCCGGTTCGGTCGAGTTCCTCCGCCAGGCGGAGGATCGCCTCCACAAGCCGCTCGGCCGGCTGATGGCGGAAGGCCCCGAGCCGGCACTGCAGGCCACCGAAAACGCTCAGCCGGCCATTCTGTTTCACAGCCTGGCCCTCCTCCGGCTGATGGCCTCCCGTGGGTTCGCACCATCGTTGGTGGCCGGACACAGCATGGGGGAGTTCGCCGGCCTGGTGGCGGCCGAGGCGCTGGACCCGCTTGATGCGCTGGAGGCGGTCCAGGCGCGCGGCCGGGCGATGTCGGCAGCCGCTCCCGCGGCCAGTGGAATGATCGCCGTCCTCGGGCTTCCCGACAGCGAGGTGGAACGCGTCTGCGCGGCCAGCGAGGGCCTGGTGGTCGTCGCCAATTACAACGCGCCGGGCCAGGTCGTCGTCTCCGGCAGTGAGGCCGGCCTGCGCGCCGTCGGCCCGCAACTGGAAGCTGCCGGGGCGAAGCGGCTGGTGCGGCTCCCGGTCAGCGGGGCGTTTCACTCGCCCCTGATGGTGGAAGCCGCCCGGGTCTTTGCCGCCGCCTGGACAACGATCCCACTTCACGAGCTCCGACGGCCCCAGGTCTTCAACGCCGACGCGCAGGTGCACGCCCATCCGGACGACGTACGCCGGCTGATGGTGGGCCAGCTCACCGGCCCGGTACGCTGGACGCAATCGATCCAGCGCCTGCAGGAGCTCGGCGCCGACCGCTACGTGGAAGTCGGTCCTCGCCGCACCCTGACCGGGCTGGTCAAAAAGATCATCCCGGGGGCGGTGATCCACAATACTGAAGATCTGCCCAGCATGAACGCCCTCCTCGAGACCATCGATGGCTGACGGCTTTGCGGACCAGGTGGTGCTGGTCACCGGCGGGAGCCGCGGTATCGGTCGGGCCAGCGCGGTGTTGTTCGGCCAGGCCGGTGCGACCGTGGCGATCACCTATAAGAGCCGAAAGGCGGAGGCCGACTCCCTGGTCGAACAGCTGTCCCATGCGGGGCACGAGGCGATGGCGGTGCAGGCCGACTTCGCCGACAGCACGGCACCCGGGATCGCCGTCGAGGAAGTGGTGAAACGATGGGGTCGCTTGGACGTGCTGGTCAATAACGCCGGTTTGACGCGCGACACCCTGGTGATGCGGATGAGCGAGGCCGACTGGGACATCGTCATCCAGACGAACCTCAAGGCCGCCTTTCTCGCCAGCAAGGCGGCGCTACGACCCATGCTCAAGCAGCGCTACGGCCGGATTGTCAACGTCTCCTCGCTCGCCGGGGTCTCCGGCAATGCCGGGCAGGCGAACTACAGTGCCTCCAAAGCGGGACTGATCGGGCTGACCAAGGCCCTGGCCAAAGAGGTCGGATCCCGGAACATCACCGTCAACGCGGTGGCCCCCGGCTTCATCGAGACGGAGCTCACCAGCGGCCTTCCGCCGGAGCTTCTGGAACGGGCCCGGCAGGCGGCGGCCATCCCCCGGATTGGGACTCCGGAGGACGTGGCCCCGGCGATCGTCTTCCTGGCTTCGCCCGCGGCGGGCTATATCACCGGCCAGGTTTTGGGCATTGACGGCGGTCTGCCAATCTAGGACGATTGCCGCGGCTTCGACTAGAATTTGACCGCACGCGCACTAGCGAAAGGGGAGTCGGATGGACGGCACCAGTTACGAAAAGTTCAAGGGCATCATCGCCGAACAGCTCGGAGTGGAGCCCGAGCAAGTCACCCCCGACGCCTCATTCGTCGACGACCTGAACGCGGATTCCCTCGACCTGGTCGAATTGATCATGGCGTTCGAGGAAGAATACGGGATGGAGATACCTGACGAAGACGCCGAAAAGATTCAGACCGTCGGAGCCGCCTGGGACTACGTCCAGGAGAAGCTCGGCATCACCACCTGAGCCGAAGCAAGCTCAAGCCGACGAGCCTTTACAGAAGCTGCAGCGGACGCTTCGCGTTCGCTTTCACGAGCCTGCCCTCCTCCGGCAGGCGCTGACCCATCGCTCCTACAACAACGAGCATCCGGAGAGCGGGTCGGCGGACAACGAGCGGCTCGAGTACCTTGGCGACGCGGTACTGGAATTGATCGCGGCCGAGCACCTCTATCACACTTATCAGACGTCCGACGAGGGTGAGCTCACTCGGCTGCGGGCCTCCGTGGTCAACACCAAGAGCCTCGCCCGGCTGGCCTCGCGGCTGAGCCTGGGTGATTACCTGCTGCTTGGCAAAGGTGCCCACAAGACCGGGGCGCGCTCGCTGCAATCGATCCTCGCCAACACGTTCGAGGCGGTGATCGGCGCTATCTTCCTCGACCAGGGATACCGCGCCGCCTACCGGTTGTTCAGCCGCAGCCTGATCGACGTGCAGGCCTGGCCGGACGACAACTATAAGGGCCGCCTCCAGGAAGTGACCCAGGAGCGCTTCTTGTCCACGCCGCAGTACGACATCGTCGGCGCCTCCGGCCCGGGCCACCGGCGCGAATATACCGCCGAGGTCACCTTCGGCGACGGCGTCAGCGGGAAGGGCCGAGGACGAACCAAACGCGATGCCGAGCAGATGGCCGCGCGCGAAGCCCTCGCAGCGCTCGGGGCGCTCGATCATCCGCCGGCGGCGGACGAAGTCCTCGAAGCGGTCGCCGCCCACGAGGCTCGCCGCTCGCCGGCCAGCCAGCCCAACAACTAAGCGTTCGGACCTTCAGTCTGCCTTTTCGATTTCGTCGACGCGGGCCTTGACGATCTTTGTCACCAGCCGGTAGGGAAGGGGCTTGTCGGCGGGAAGCTGGATCGTGCCCTTGCTCATGACGTAGCCGGTGAGTTCGGCGGCGTGAGCGTCGGTAACCCGGCGGCCCATCCCGTAGAGGGCGTAATGGGCCTTCCAGTAGCCGAAGTACACCACGGGCTGGCGGTTGAGCTTGAACCCGACGATCCCATAGCTCAGGCTTTCCGTTGCCCTGGGCGCAGCCGCCTTGATCGTCTGGCGGAGCTTGGTCAGTGTCGCGCGCTTGTCCTTCGGCGCGGCGGCCAGGTAGTCATCGACGGTCTTTACAGCGGCGGCCTTGGCGGCCGGCTTCTTCCTGGTCTGCGTCGCCATGGGTTCCCTCCCGGAGTCTACGACGCTGAGCTGTGACCGCCGGCCCATGCCCACCCGCAGAGCCGGATCCCTGGGGGTTTGCGAGGATTCTTAGGGTGGAACCGTGCAAATGCTAGAGTTTACCGATGCCCACGTACAAAATCGGCGAGGTCGCCGCACTGCTCGGCGTCAGCGTCGACAGTGTTCGCCGGCTGGCCGATAGCGGTCGGCTGACGACGGTGCGGACCGCCGGCGGCCAGCGCGTCGTTGACGGCCGCCAGCTCGCGCGTTTCATGGCGACGACAGCGGCTGACGCCAAATCCGAAACCACGGTCGGCCGTTCCGCTCGGAACCATTTCCCGGGCATCGTCACCCGCGTTGTCAAAGACCGCGTCATGGCGCAGGTGGAGATGCAGGCTGGGCCGCATCGATTGGTTTCTTTGATTTCGCGTGAGGCGGCCGACGAGCTTGGCCTCGCGCCGGGCGTGCGCGCGGTCGCGGTCGTCAAGGCCACCAATGTCATCGTCGAGCTGCCCGGGGACTGACACGCGGAGTGCGGGCAAGAGGCATCGCCGCATTCGTTATCGGCGCGGCCCTCTGCGGGTCATGCGGGTCGACCCCGCCGGCCGGATCGAGCCCTTCGGGGCTGAGCGGCGCGATCACGGTTTTCGCCGCCTCGTCCCTGAGGTCGGCCTACCCGGCGATCGGCGACGACTTTCAGAAATCACACCCGGGAACCATGGTGAAGTTCGCGTTTGCCGGGTCGTCAGCCCTGGCCGCGCAGATTCGGGAGGGCGCCATCGCGGATGTCTTCGCCTCCGCGGACCAGCCCAACATGCAAAAAGTCGTTGACGGTGGGCTCACGGCGGGATCACCATCGGTCTTCGCTCGCAACACTCTGGAGATCGTGGTGGGCCCGGGGAATCCGAAACACATCCGCTCGCTGTCCGACCTGGCCTACCCGGGCCTGGTCGTCGTCCTCTGTGCGCCGGTGGTTCCCTGCGGGCGTTACTCGGCCCAGGCCGTGCACAGGGCGGGCGTGACGTTGACGCCCGCCAGCCAGGAAACCGACGTGACCGCCGTCCTCAGCAAAGTGGCGCTGGGCGAAGCGGACGCCGGCATCGTCTACGTGACCGATGTCAAGGCGGCCGGTTCCCGCGTGCACGGGGTGGAGATTCCGCCGGCCGTCAACGTGGTGGCCGACTATCCCATCGTCGTCCTCAAGGATTCGCAGGATGTCCCATTGGCAAAAGCATTCATCGGTTACGTGCTCACCGATGGCCAGAAGACCCTGGTGCGCTATGGCTTTACCAGCCCCTAGCGGACCCGGCGTCAGACCCGCCGCGGCGCCGCTCCCGTTCCTGCTGCTGGCCGGGGCAGGGGCTGCCTTCTTCATTTTGCCGCTGATTGGCCTGCTGCTTCGGACGCCCTGGAATTTGGCCTGGGACCAGCTCCGGTCGGACGAAGTCCTGACGGCGCTGCGCCTTTCCTTGTTGGCATCGCTGTCGGCGACCGCGGTCGCGCTCGTCTTCGGGGTGCCGCTGGCCTGGACCTTTGCGCGGGTGACCTTCCCGGGGCGAGCGGTCCTCCGCGCCATGACCGTGCTCCCCATGGTCCTTCCCCCAGTCGTCGGCGGCGTTGCCCTGCTTCTGGCCTTCGGCCGCCAGGGACTGGTCGGTAGCTGGCTGGCGCAGGTGTTGGGCATCCATCTCCCGTTTACGACCGCGGGCGCCGTCATCGCCGAGACCTTTGTCGCCATGCCGTTTCTGGTGATCACGGTCGAAGCCGGACTCCGCTCCATGGACATGCGGTTTGAGGACGCGGCGCGCACGCTGGGCGCGAGTCGCTCGACGGTGTTCTGGCGGGTCACGCTACCGCTGGTGCGGCCCTCGCTGGTGGCCGGCGCGGTGCTGTGCTGGGCGCGCGCGCTGGGCGAGTTCGGCGCGACGATCACCTTCGCCGGCAATTTCCCGGGGCGGACGCAGACGATGCCGCTCGCCGTCTACCTTGCGCTCGAGTCGAATCCTCAAGCGGCCATTGTGCTCAGCCTGCTGCTGCTCTTGGTCTCCCTGGCCGTGCTTATCGCGCTGCGCGACCGCTGGCTGGGGACGCCGTGACACTCGACGCCCAGATCCAGGCGACGGTGGGTGCCTTCGACCTGGATGTCGAGTTGAGTGTCGCGGCGGGGGATGTCGTCGCCGTCCTGGGCCCCAATGGCGCGGGCAAAACCTCGCTGATGAGAGCGCTGGCCGGGCTTCTGCCGCTCGCCGGCGGGCGGGTCGCGCTGGACGGCAACGTGCTGGAAGAGCCGGCGGCCGGCGTCCGCGTGCCGACCGAGCGGCGACCGATCGGCATGGTCTTCCAGGATTACCTGTTGTTTCCGCACCTGTCGGTCGCGGAGAACGTCGCCTTTGGCTTGCGAGCGCGGGGAATGGCGCCCGCGCCCGCCCTGGCGGAAGCCGGCCGCTGGCTGGCTCGCGTAGGCTTGCCGGTAGAAGGGGACCGCAAGCCGGCGTCGCTCTCCGGTGGACAGGCCCAGCGCGTGGCGCTGGCCAGGGCGCTCGCCAGTCATCCCGCGCTCCTACTCCTCGATGAGCCGATGGCGGCCCTGGACGCCAGCACCCGGGTCGAGCTCCGCCGAGACCTGCGCCGCCACCTCGAGTCCTTTCGCGGCGTCCGTCTGCTCGTGACCCACGATCCGGTGGAGGCCATGGCGATGGCAGATCGCCTCGTGGTGCTGGAGCACGGGCGGGTGCTGCAGTCGGGCTCCCCCAGCGAGGTGACGCAGCATCCGCGCTCGCGTTACGTTGCGGACCTGGTTGGCGTCAACCTCTTTCGCGGGCGAGCGAGTCATGACGTCATCACGCTGGCGGGCGGGGGGACGCTGACGGCCGCCGGCGCCGGCAACGGCGATGTGTTTGCCGTGGTGCATCCACGCACGGTCGCCCTTTTTCGCTCCCGCCCGGACGGAACACCGAGAAATGTATGGGAGGGACGGGCCGTCGACCTCGACCTTCAGGCTGACCGCGTCCGGGTGCACCTCGCCGGCTCGCCGTCGATCGTGGCCGAGGTGACGCCCGCCGCGGTGCGCGAGCTCGGGCTCGACCGCGGTGACCAGGTGTGGATCGCCGTCAAGGCGACCGAAGTCAACGTATACCCGGCATAAGTCCCGTTGCCTTCGGCAACGGGGACATGATCTAATACAGGTCGTGACCCGCGCCGTGGTCCATGCTTACGTTTCTGATGGGCGCGAGAGCCTAGCCATACCCATCACTGCTTAGCCTGTGTACCTGAAGTCGCTGCAGCTGCAGGGGTTCAAGACCTTTGCGCGCCGCACCGAGCTGCCCTTCAGCCGTGGCATCACGGCCATCGTGGGTCCGAACGGGAGCGGCAAGTCGAACCTCGTCGATGCCATCCGCTGGGCCCTGGGTGAGCGAAACGCGCGCGGGCTGCGTGGTCACCGCATGGAGGACGTCATCTATTCCGGCGGCCCGGGAAAATCCGCCGTAGGGATGGCTGATGTCACGCTGACGATCGACAATGCCGACCAGCGGCTTAACGTCGAGTTCAACGAAATCGAAGTCGCGCGCCGGCTGTTCCGCTCCGGCGAGAGCGAGTACCTGATCAACGGCGCCCGCGCCCGCCTGAAAGATATCGATGCGCTGCTGGCCAGCACCGGGTTGCGTCAGGACGGCTACGCCGTGACCGCCCAGAACGATATCGATTTCGTCATCCAGGCGGCGCCGTCGCTCCGCCGGGAGTTGATCGAGGAAGCGGCCGGCGTTCGGCGGCTGCGGGATCAGCGACAGGAAGCCATGAATCGCCTGGCCGATGCGGACCGGGATATGCGACGGGCGCGCGACATTCTCAATGAGTTGAGTCCGCGGGCCGAGGACCTGCGCGGGCAGGCGGCGGCCGCCGACGAGTACCAGAAGGTCGCCGATGCGCTGAAGCTCCTGCAGGGCAGCCTGGCCCGTGATGCCTGGCGGAAGGCGATGGTCCAGCTGCGCAAAGCGCTCGCCCGCCGGCAGGTGGCCGATCAAAAGCGGGCGGCGGCGCAGAAGGCGGTCGCTGAGTTCGAACCGCTTTATGCGGAGCACCGGGCCGCGCTGCTCGCCGCCCGGGAGGCCCGCTGGCGTCACCAGGAGGCGATGGCCGACGTCCGGCTGCGGCTGGCCGAGAGCCAGCACCAGGCGCACATCGCCCAGGAGCGCAACAGCGCCGCCGTTCGGGCGCTGGACGCGCTGCAGCGCGAGCTCGAACGGCTCAACGCTTCCGAACTGGCCGGCAGCCGGGTCGTCGATGAGTTTGCCCGCGCGGTCGAGAGTGCCGGCGTTGAGTTGGAATCGGCGAATGCCGAGCTCCAGGCTGCGGCAGACAGCGAGCACGCCGGGCGCGACGCGCAGGCGGCCCTCGAGGCC
>VBGO01000158.1 GCA_005882525.1 Chloroflexota bacterium | reverse complement strand
GCATGACGCCAAAGATCAAGGTGAGCCCAGCAGCCATCAACGCGTACATCCCGCCTGTCAGGACGCCGAGGATCAGGCTCTGGGCGAGAAGGCCTGGACTCATTCAGGGGATGATCGGGGGTGAACCGCCAAGACAACAGAGGCAATCTGCCCGGCACCGCATCAAGGCAGATCGCCCCTGCAAGTGATTACCAGTCCGGTTTTGGATAGACCGGATCGGCGTCCTTGTTCGGATCCCCTTTCGGCGCGACCACGTGCACAATGCCGCCTTGCCATTGTTCGAGGAGGTAGCTCCCCTGCGGCCGTCCCAGCTCATCCCAACCGATCTCGCCCTGGACGGTCGCCACCTTGTGGGCATGCAGCCAATCGGCAATCTTCGTATTGTCCACCGATTGGGTCGCCTTCACCGCGGCCGCCATCACCTGGCCGACCGAGTAGCCTTCGGCGGCCTCTCCCGGCACCAGGTTGTCTTTGTTGGGGAACATCTGGAGGTAATCGGCGACGAACTTCGCATTACCCGGCTCTTTGGAGCTCTGCACCCACCCGTCACCGGTCATGATCCCGCTTACCTTGTCCGCCAGCGCCTGCTTGAACGGTCCGGTCGTGCTCGGCCCGGAGGTGAAGTAAATCGCCTTGGGCTGGTAATGCACTGCGGAGTACGCCTGCACCTGGGCGACTGCGTCGTCAAAGATGGTGCCGCCGAGCACCAGGTCCGCTCCGGAATGCTTCACGGCCGCCGCGATCGAGGCGAAGTCGGTCTGGGTCGGCGGATAGACCTGCTTGTAGGCGGTCTTGATGCCAGCCGCTTCCAGGCGGGCCTGCGCACCATCTTCCGTGGCGCTCACGAAGGGGTCGTCCTGCTGTGGATAGGCCGCACTCTTCGGGCGCTGGTCCGCCGGCAGTTTGAGGATGTAGTCGACAAAGGGATCGGCCTGCTTCTCGGCGACCGCCGGCTGAACGAAGAAGATGTATTTGAACTTGCGCTCGAAAACCTTCGGCGCGCCGCCGGCGCCTTCGACGAAGGCCATCTTGTACTTCTGGGCCACCGCCGAGGTCGGGATGGTGAGCGCGCTCGAGAACGGACCAAATAGCAGATGGACCTTGTCGACGGTCACCAGGCGTTCGTACTGGCTGACCGCAGTGTCCGCCAGGCTCTGGTTGTCGTAGACCTTCAGCTCTACCTTGTGGCCGAGCAGGCCGCCGGCATCGTTGACCTGCTTTGCCCAGACCGAATAGCCCTGGTTGATGGCGGTTCCCGGGTCGGCCTTGTCCCCGGTCAGCGCCTGGGAAACGCCGATGACGATCGACCCGCTGGGCAGCGCCGCCTGGCTGCTGGGACTGGTTCCGCAGGCCGTGAGCGCGAGGGCGAGGCCGACGATCGCGACGAGTGGCTTCCGCATGCTCCCTCCCATCCTGTCGAACACCGGACGTTGTTGCTCTTCGCAGTTTGTTCCTTGCGTTGAACAAACGATTGTCCTATGTTAGGCACGGGACCAAACGATTGTCAATGAGGACGCCAGCATGCCGGTGACGCTGAAGGAGTTGGGCGCCCGCGCCCGCGTCCACCCCTCCACCGTCTCACGGGTCGCGAACAACGATCCCAGCCTGCGGATCGCCCCATTGACACGGCAGCGGATCGAGGCCCTGCTGCGCGAAACCGAGTACCGCCCCAACGGGGTCGCCCGCGGGCTAAAGCTACGGCAGACGCTGGTGCTGGCCGTCGTCATCCCGGACATCACCAATCCCTTCTTCGCGGCCTTGTTTCGCGGCGTCGAGGATGGCGCCTCGCCGCACGGTTACAACGTCCTGCTTTGCAATACGGACGGCAGCCCACAGCGGCAGCGCTCACATTTGCAGAGCCTGCACGCCCGTCGCGTCGACGGCGTCATCCTGGCCAGTAGCTTCCTCAAGGACCCGACCGTCCGCTGGCTGCGCCACCAGCGCATTCCCTACGTGCTGGTGAACCGGTTCAGCGACGAAGACCACGATCCGTTCGTCGGATCGGACGACCTGCTCGGCGCCCGGCTCGCCACAGCTCACCTTGCCGAGCTCGGCCACCGGCGCATCGGGCACCTCGCCGGCAAGCCGACCGTAAGCACCGGGGTTTTGCGACGACGAGGCTACTTGGCGGCGCTGACCGAGCACGGACTGGCGCCGGACCCGCGGCTCGTGGTCGAGTCTGGCTACACCGAGGAGGGTGGGGCAAGGGCCGCTGCGCGCTTGATGGCGCTCGATGAGCGCCCCACCGCGATCTTCGCCGTGACCGACATGACCGCCGTGGGCGCATTCGGTGCGGCCCGCCGGATGGGCCTGCGCGTCCCCGAGGACATGGCCATCGTCGGCTATAACGACATCCCGCTGGCGAGCCGGATGATGCCGGCGCTGACGACGGTTCACGTGCCGATCCACGATTTCGGTTCTGTGGCCGCCCGCCTGTTGCTCGATCAGATCGAGACCGGCGAGCCCAGCCGGCGGCGCGTCATCTTCAATCCGGAGCTGATCGTCCGAGGATCGACGGTTGTCGGGGCCGGCAGCCCGGCCGACCCGCAAGCGGCGCCGGTCTTTGCCACTGAATGAGAGGGCTGCTATCGTAAACAAACGTTTGCGCCCGCGACGCCGATGGGAGGGGAAGCACGATGACCGCTGCTGCGCCTGACCGCTACCGGCTCGGCTGGATCGGTACCGGCCGCATGGGATCCGTGCTCGCTCTCCGCCTGCTCGAGCAGGGCTGCGACCTCACCGTCTACAACCGCACCCGGTCCAAGGCCGAGCCGCTGGCCACGCGGGGTGCCCGCATCGTGGATCGTCCGGCGGACCTCAGCGATCGCGACGTCGTCATCACTTCCGTCGCGGGATCCCGCGACTTTGCCGAGGTGATGACCGGACCGCAGGGTCTGCTGGCCAACGGCGATCGTGTCCCAGCGATGGTGATCGACACCTCCACCGTTTCGATGGAGGTGTCGCAGGCGATTCGAGAGAAGGCAGCCTCGCTGGGTTCGGCGCTCCTTGCGGCGCCCGTCAGCGGAAACCCGAAGGTAGCTCGCGCCGGCAAATTGACGCTCGCCGTCTCCGGCCCTCGTCCTGCGTTCGAGCAGGCGCTTCCCTACCTGCGGATGCTGGGTCAGCGCGTCACCTACGTAGGCGAGGGCGAGGCGGCGCGGCTGGTGAAGATCTGCCACAACCTGATCCTCGGCGTCGTGACGCAGATCCTGGCGGAGACCACCGTCCTCGCCGAACGCGGCGGCATCGCACGGGCCGACTACCTTGAATTCATCAACGGCAGCGTGATGGGCTCTACCTTCAGCCGCTACAAGACGCCGGCATTGGTCAATCTGGACTTCACCCCCACCTTCACCGGCCACCTGCTCCGCAAGGATTTCGAGCTGGGCTTGGACGCGGCGCGGCAGCTCAATGTCCCGTTGCCGGTCGCCGCGCTCACCCATCAGATCGTGGTCTCCCTGATCGGGCAGGGGCTGGGGGATTGCGACTTCGCCGCGCTCCTCGAGCTCGCGGCGCGGGGTGCAAACTTTCCGCTCAAGCCAGAAAGCCGGCAGGTGTCCGACGGTCTCGACACCGAGTAGGCCGCACCGGCCGCGTGACGATGGGCGATTGGCGCCGGGTGGGGCGTCGTTGCAGAGAACCGTCTGCGCCGGCCTCCGCATCGCCGCCCCCTTCCTCACCGCGCGCACCGGGGGATCGCGATGTTGCCCCCTTGCTGACGGCATCGTAGACCGTTCCGTTTGTCGTGTCAAACGTTTGCCGAACCTCGATCTTCATACGGAAGATGGGAACCGGTTAACGTTGCTAGTCAGGCGGCGGACCGCCAAGGGCGATGCCAGGGAGGGGCGGCGAGGCGAGCGACCGCGACGAGGGGCGCCGGGCACGTACCAACGTGACGCTGGAGGATGTCGCCCGCGTTGCCGGCGTGCATTACTCGACGGTATCCCGAGCGCTCGACCCGACCAAGGTCTGGCGGGTGAATGTCAGCACTCGCAAACACGTCCAGGCGGTCGCCCGCCGGATGGGCTATCACCCCGACCTGGTGGCCAGCGGCCTGAAGCGCGGTCGGACGAACACGATCGCCGTCATCGTCGGGGACCTGGGCAATCCCCGCCTCGCGCCAGTATTGCGGGGCATCGCGAACCGGTTGGAAGCCGCGGGACTGATGTCGCTGATCGGCGAAACTCAGGACGATTCGGGGCGCCTACAGCGCATCCTCAATCACCTATTGGGTCGCCGTGTCGACGGCATGATCATGACCGCCGCGCGACTCCGCGACGGTGCCACTCTGCGCCGGATCCGCCGCCAGGGCATGCCCCTCGTGCTGGCGGTTCAAGACGTGCCGGGCATCCGGTTGCCCGCCTGCACCAACGACGATCTCCTCGGCGGCGTGCTGGCCGCCCAGCATCTCCTCTCTCTCGGACATCGGCGCCTCGCGCAGCTCCGCGGGCCCACCGACAACTACTCCTGCTTCCAGCGCGCCCAGGGCTTCAGCCGGACGATCGCAGCGGCCGGCGCCGTGGAGGTGGTGGTCCGCTCGATCGCCACCACCGGATCGCACGAAGAAGGGGAGCTCATGATGAGTAAGCTCCTCGACGGCAAGGGGATTCGGCCGACCGGCATCTTCGCCCACCACGACCTGGTCGCGTTCGGCGCGCTGACCGCGGCAGAGCAACGCGGTTTGATCTGCCCCAGGGACCTGTCGATGGTCGGCTACCACGATTTGCCACACGTCGAGCGCGTCGTGCCACCGCTCACCTCGATTCGCCAGCCTCGCGAGGAACTCGGCCGCATCGCCGCGGACCTTCTCGTGAAGATGATCGAATCGCCCGAGCATCCACCCGCGGCGCGCAAGCTTGCGCCGACGCTCGTGGTGCGCAAGTCAACCGGCCCGCCGCCGGCCATTCGTTAACCTTGAGCCCCGTGGCAGGTAGGAAACCGGAGTTCAGCGTGACCTCGCTGGCCGCACCCGGGCGGATGGCTGTCGATTGGGAGGAGCGGGTCGACTTTCGCCGCCTTCACGAGTACCGGCTGGGACGCGCGCGCCAGGCGATTGGCGATGCCGGCCTCGGTGCGGTCCTGGTCTTCGACATGAACAACATCCGTTACATCACCAGCACCACCATCGGCGAGTGGGCTCGCGACAAGGCGGCGCGCTTCGCGCTGCTGAGCCGCACTGGTGACCCGATCCTCTGGGACTTCGGCTCGGCGGCGAAGGCCCATCGGTTGCATGCCCCGTGGCTCAAGCCGGAGAATTCGCGAGCCGGGATGACAGGCTTACGTGGATCGGTCGCTCCGGAGGCCGGCCTGTCGGATGACGTCGCTAGAACCGTGAAGGACCTGATGCGCGAGCACGGCGTCGCCGGGGAGCCGCTGGGCGTCGACATCGCCGAGATCCCGATGATCTTCGCGCTGCAGAACTGCGGCATCAAAGTGGTCGACGCGCAGCAAGCCATGCTCGACGCCCGACAGATCAAGTCGAAAGACGAGATCACGCTGCTCAGCATGTCGGCCGCGCTGGTAGATGGCGTCTATCAGACGATCTACGAAGTGCTGAAGCCCGGCATCCGGGAGAACGAGATCGTCGCGATCGCCAACAAGCAGCTCTACGACATGGGCTCGGACGATGTCGAGGCGATCAACGCCGTCTCCGGTGAGCGCTGCAGCCCGCACCCGCACGTCTTCTCCGATCGTCTGATCCGGCCCGGCGACCAGGCCTTCTTCGACATCATCCAGGCCTACAACGGCTACCGCACCTGCTACTACCGGACCTTCAACGTCGGCCGGGCCACCCAGAGCCAACGCGATGCCTACAAGAAGGCGCGCGAATGGATCGATGCCGGGATCGACATGGTGAAGCCTGGCCTGACCACCGACGTGATTGCCAAAGCCTGGCCGAAGGCGCAGGATTTCGGTTTCGACAACGAGATGGAGGCCTTTGGCTTGCAGTTCGGGCATGGCCTGGGGCTTGGCCTGCACGAGCGCCCCATCATCAGCTGGCTCAACTCCCTCCATCATCCGGTCGAGCTGCAGGAGGGGATGGTCTTCGCGCTGGAGACGTACTGCCCGGCCTCGGATGGCCATTCGGCAGCCCGGATCGAGGAGGAGGTGGTGGTGACGGCGACGGGACACGAGGTAATTACCCTCTTTCCCGCCGAGGAACTCGTCATCGCGAACGCCTATTGAGCACGCAGGTCGAAAATC
>VBGO01000157.1 GCA_005882525.1 Chloroflexota bacterium | reverse complement strand
ACCCCCTTCTTTGAATTTGGGATAGGCGCGGCCGCGCGCCACCCATCTATCTCAGAAACAGGTTGGGGGCCTGGACTACCTCTCCGCCAGGCAGCTTGCGGAACGCCCGGAGCGGCCAATGTCTTCATTCCGACCGTGGCCGAGTGCACGGTGGTGCGCCTGGCAAGAATCGAACTTGCTGCCTCTTGCTCCGCAGTGATGCGCCTCAGCCGTGGTAGACGACTCGTATTCGGGGACGGCGCTTCAGTGTGCGATTGCGCCGCGTGATGGCGGCTAACCGTTGCGCGCTAAGTGCGGGTTAAGACGGTCTGCGTGAGGCTTAGCAGCTAAGCTCCGATTCGATGAGTGCCCTAGTCGACGCCGCGCTCATCAAAGCAATGGTGGCCGAGAAAATGCAGGTGGCCATCAAGCTCCTTCCACGCGACCACAAACATCACGGTCGAAGTACAGGCAAGCTCTCTGCCACAAGCCACCGAAGCCAAAGCGTTACCGACGCCAGACCTGCCCGGCGATGCGCGCGCTACCCCAGGGGCAGACAGCCCAAGATTGGAGGTTGTGCTTCCGCTTCGGATCGGGGTCGTGAAGGCATACGACTTCGTCGGGACGCGAGTGGACATCGAATTTGCTCTCCTGAACGATACGGATCGACTTGATGCGATACGCAACGTGATGGTCCTCATAGGAGGAGGCGACACCCCCGACGCGGCCACCTTCAAACAGTTTGTTGACGTGACTCCCGACGCACGAGTACCGTCGCTGAAGAATCGGCTGCCGGTCGTGGTACCCGCTCGGTCGGGCCTTTGGTTCTGTGCAGAGTTGGAGAGTCCCTTTGATGCGGGGCTCGGTACTGGCGATCGCGAGTGCTCGCTGGTCATCGTGGCTACGTCGGCTCATGTGGTAAGGCGCTTTTCAGTAACCGGCAACTCGATTCTTGCCGAGGTGCTTGAAGACATTCAGCAAACAGCGAACGAGTTGAAGGGAGCGGCATCGCTTGCTCCGACACAATCGCGACCTATGCGCTCGTGGTAGCCGTAGCGGTACTCGTGTTCACGATCGGCTCGTTCTGGTGGCTGAACGCCCGATGGGGCAAGCTCCAGATCGTCGGTGAGCCCAGGAGCTACTCGTTTGCAGCAACGGACGGGTTGATCCTCAACCTGCCGCTAGTTTTCGCCAATGCGAGGCCTGGCGCGGCGGTTGCTGTAAACCTTCGACTCCGCCTTAACGCTGCCGGATTTCCCTCGGTGGTCCCTTTCATGGCCACCCATGAAGGCGTCAAGCCTGAGAACGAGAGCAGAAAGATGGCCACTTCGATCGTGATTCAAGGCCGGGAAACGCGGCTCGTATGTTGCGAGTTCATTGCCCGACGTGAAGGTCACAGGGCCGACAGACATTCCGGTAATCGTTGGGTACGTCTTGAGCGGCTGGTGGAGGTGGCGTCATCCGGTCTGGCGATCGCTATTGACATTTCCGCTGCGGCTCTCAGCCAAAGCCGCGCAACAGCGGGGCCAGTACCTCACGTATGACAACCAAGCAAGCGGTTAACCCTGTCAGCTTCTCCCAGCCTCACCACGGCGCCTGAAGCCCGAAAGCGGACCCGGATCGACTTCCCGACCTTGAAGGCGGCCTGATCGATCCTGCGGCTCAGAAAATCCCGACACGCGCTTCGCTGCTTCGAGGCGTCAACAACATGACCGGACGATCTGGAAAATTAGGCTGTGAAGAAAGTCGTCGTGCCGGTGCCCGATCTTCCCGGTGACCAATTTGAGCGCGTAGCCGAGACATTGGAGGATATGGGGTTCGCGAGTTGCACCTGGACGGAAGCTGTTGCCCCGCCCAAGCCGAATGCTCGTCGCAACGTCGAGCACCTTAGAAAATACGGCTTTGAGTTCACGGACATTCGCCGTTTTGAGCTTGATGTGCCTGCGGACATGCCACTTATCTGGGTGACCAAGATGGTGAAGCACGCGTTGCGAGACTGTGACCTCGATGTCGAACCGGGTTCGCCTATCACGCTTGAATGAGCCGCTCGGTTAGTCTCTCTCGACCTTCGGATGCTCGTCCGAGAACTCAATGCGCTTCGGCAGCCACTCGATGCACTCGGGACAGACGACCTCGTCGAAAATGCCACCACCGGACAGCGAGGCGCGCGGGATGCCGCAGAGCGATGCCTCGGCGTCGTCGCGGATCAGGTGCAGCGGGGAGCCGCCGCTACGTTTGATCAGTGCGCGGTAATTTCGCCCTCCAGCCGCCACCGGCGGATTCTAGCCCCCGTCTGTTCGAGGGCTGGCCCCGGCCATTTGGCCGGAATCTGGTCTGGTCGCAGGTCCGGCCATTCGCATGCGACGCTGGTAGGCTGCCGCCGTGAACGCTACGCCACCGCCGCCCCAAGTCTCGCCTGACGGAAAGTTCAATTGGGACGGCCAGCGCTGGGTGCCCATCCAGCAAGCACCTCCCGCCACGAAGCGTGGAATGCGCGAAAGACTCGGGATGGCCGGCGCGCTGAACAGTTGTGTTGGCTATGGCTGCTTGGCCATCGCACTGATCTTCGTGTTCGTCGCAGTCACTTGATGGTGCGGGAGCGGACACTCGACCTAGTCCACTACCACCTTCTCCCAGGCTCACGACGCCGCCCTTAGCCCGAAAGCGGATGAGGATTTCCCGGCCTGGGAGGCTTTTCCACCGATCTGGTGGGCGTAGAAACGTTCCGGCCGTCGCTAGTCTGTGGGGTAGATTGCCGGGAGAACACGATGGTGGCGCAGGGAAGGGAGCGTGCAGGAGAGGCGCAAACCCGGGACAGGGCTGTCAGGCTAGGAAGTGGACCCCACCATCGCTCGCAGAAGGACCGCCGCCAGGCCTCCCCGCGCCCCACGACCCCACGCTGGCGAGCAGCCCCGCCTCATGACAGCAGCGCCCGCGAGCTAGCTCGAGCGCCAGGGCCTCGGCCCTCACATACCTAGGACGACCTCGGACTCCTCCAGCGGCTGCCTCCCGTTGCGGGACGGCGGTTTGGCTCGCGGGCTTGCTCGAGATGCCCAGCTCCAGTCGATGACCCCCGACCGTTGTACTTGCCGCCACAGCAGCGGGCAGAGCCCATGGTCGAGCCGCCGATTCAAAACTGCCTCGACCACCTGACATCCGAAGTCCGATTATCACCTTGGGTCGGACGTCGGGGCCGCGTTCAGCGATTCAGATCGGTTTACCGACACGGATCAGGGTGGGGGCGTCCGACCTGCTTCCATGCCCCGATTCCGAGCGCGTGTGCTCGGCCGAAACGGGATAAACCGCGCCGAGAGCCAGCACCTTCGTTGCGGTGCGCCGTCTATTCAAAGCCTCCCATGCGAACGTTGCCATTGAGGCTGGCTCCATCGCTTACTTGGAGTCTGGCGACATGAACGTCTCCGATGAGCTTTCCGGAGCCGCTCAGGGTCAGCTTGCTGCGTGCGGTAACGGTTCCTTGGATGTTGCCCTCCACTGCAACGCCCGCAGCCTCAAGTGAGGCCGTGACCGTCGCCCCTTGGGCGATCTCAATGTCTCCAGTCACGTGCACTTCGCCGTCGAGGCGGCCTTCGACCCGCATATTGCCTTCGTAGTTGAGCTTGCCCTCGAGGCTATCTTTGGGGCCGAGTGCCTCCATAACTGCGCTGAAAGCCCCGACGAATTTTGGGGTCGGTCAAAGAGTACTGCACCGTCGGCTCTGGTGGTCCGAAACTCAACATTTCCCCTGCGCCGTCGGCAAGATCCACTGTCGGCTTAAACCGCTGTCTCGAGAGGAACAGGGGCGCAACGGCGCCCCTGTTCAGTTGGCGTTAGCAGATCAGCGCAACAGTACCGCTCAAGGGGTCAGACGCAGTGCAGTGGAAGATCCGATTGGTCGAGGGCGGGGGCGGCGGTTGGTAGATGTCTAGAACGATGCTTGTCAGGGTGAGGACCGGATTCACGCCTTTCCAGTTGGAGTTCGGACAGCCGGCCGCACTGCCCGACACCATCGCCGGGGCGGTCAACGTAGCGGGATTCGTTGTGAACGTCAGGTTGCCGTTCTTGATCGCCGAGCCGGAAATCATCGTCGGCGTGGTGGCTGGACCGACCAATACCCTGTTCTGGCCAGGAGCGGTGTTACCGCCGCCGTTCTGACATTGATAGACGGCGGAGCCACTTAGGGTTACATCGATCTCGAGATTATCGCCGCCGAGCCCGGCAAGCACACCCGTGCATGTGACCGATAGCGAGGGGTTTGTACCGGATATCGTGCAGGTCGGCAAGCCGCCCTTTTTGAAGTGCGGGCTATCGGCCAGGGCAGCTACCGGCATCGTGGCTGCCATGCAGCCAGCTACCAACCCAATCAATAACCGCTTCAATCGCCTTTCCTCCTTGTGATCCCACCTGCGAGGCGGGCAGTTGACTGGTTAGGGAGGTCGAAGAGCGGGCGCGACCGCGCAGAATTGCAACGGCGCATCTCGAGGTCGAGTTCTCAAACCAGCCGGCCGGGGGTGCGCCACCGCCACTCAGGCGTCCCGATTCGCACGGAACGTCCGCTCATCTTCAATCCATAAGGCGGCCCGCGTGCCGGCGAGCAAGCTATGTGCTGCGCCGCACGGCCGCATCCTGTCGGTCGCAGAAGACCCCTCCTCAGCCCACAAGGCGGCTCTAAACAATGGGTGAGTAGGCTACTAGTTGCCGGTATAACAGCTACCTCAGTACAGGTCCATGGGATAAGTGCCCATATCTCGCTACGTGATGCGTGTACGGTCCGGCCAGAACCGGCCCTCAAACCGTCGCAGGCCGGGGGCCAATTCACGGTACTGCCACGGGCTTGCGAGATCTAAATCACCTGAACTTGAAATTGACCAACCGATCCGAGGCTGCCAAAGTCGAAGGACCAAGTCCACGGGCCCCGATCGCCCGCTAGGCAGAGTGGTGGTGGAGGAGCTCGGAGATAGAACCCTCGAGCTTGGCCAGGCGGTTGTGCACCTCGATCACTTCGTCAGAGCTGACTGGTTCCGTTGGGTCGATGTCAGTCTCGTGCTCCGTCCACTCGTTTCCGCAGTCACAGCGGTGGAACTGGTATCGGACGGTCCGTGACCGGTAGGAGTAAATGGGAGCGGCGGCAAGCCAGCGTCCGCAGGGACACTTGCCGTCTAGCTCTAGGTTGGACCCTTGCACCGGCGTCTTCCAGCCTCAGGGCTCAGCGTGCCTTGCCGGGCCAATAAGGCCAATAGGCATGCTGCGACCCGACCTGGGCGTGTGTCCTCTCATGGAGAGGACAATCCTTGGTCTAGGCTTATCGGACCTTGTCATACCGAGGCACTCATCGACGGCCGCGTGCGCGCAAAGAACTGTTCCGCTCTGGCACCTGATGCTTGTCGTCATCCTCACGGTCTGGTTGCTGGCGGCGGTATACGCGTTCAGCGAGTGGGTCGCGCCCGCGTTACTCAGCAGGGCACCGTCGACCACTCCGAGCGGGACCAATTACGTCCAGTCGTTCGGCACACCGTTCATCAAGACATTCGGCCTGTGGATGACTGGCGTCTTGTTTGTGCTGGGTCCGTTCGTTGCAGTCTGGAAGGCCCTTGAACGCGGCGGGGAGGCTGTCATGGGGAAGGCGCTCGGCACAACTAGTAACCGCTGCAGCCGAAGGTAGCCGCTTATCCGCGGCAGCCTCGGAGTCCTGCCGTCACGGACTGCCGGGCGTGAGAACGACGTAGAAGATCTTGCGAGTTGCAGTCAGAAGCAGTAGGCACCAGGTGAAGAACTGGCTAGTTCGTTACCGAACGTTTCTGGATGCCGCGACCGGAACGTCCAGAACATGGAGAGGCCCTCAGACATACAGGGGTTGATCTACCTGCCGTTCACCGACGCCGTGAACGACATCAAGGTTGTCCTCGCCAAGGAGATGGTCAAGCAGGGTTTCAAAATCGACATCTCAAAGCTGTAGGTAGGACCTAACGTCTATAGGAGGAGTTGGCATGAGCAAGGATGCCGAAGAAGTCAGGAAGGCCGCGCGTGAGGCGAGTCGTAAACTGAGCGAGGCAGCCCAGGAGATCGTCCGCCAGTCTCTGCCGGCGATTCAAGAACACGCCAAGGCGGTCTCGAAGGAAGTGAGTGCCGCGGCTCGCAAGCTGGCGGCGGAACAGGGGCCGGCGCTCAGGGAAGCGTCGCGCCGGGCCGTACAAGAGTTTAAGAAGGCGCTTGACGAGGCCAACAAGAAACAGTCCTAGCTGCCGGCCCGCAAATTAGCCGTGTAGTTGCGATCTGTGTCAGTGACCAAAAATGGAGACCACGGAGGTGGCCCGCGGCGTCG
>VBGO01000156.1 GCA_005882525.1 Chloroflexota bacterium | reverse complement strand
CGATGGTGGGCGCGATCATGGTGCAGGGCATCAGCTGGTCATCTCCCGTCGGGCACGTGTCCTACGTCGAGTCGGTGAACGCCGATGGTTCCTTCACGGTCTCGGAAATGAACTACGGCGGCTGGGGCCGGGTCGACTACCGGACGATCAAGTCCACCGCGGGCCTCGACCTCTTGGGCTTCATCTACTAGTCGGCGCCCCCAGTGATCCCGCCTGAAGAATTCCTCGAAGATACCCGCGACCAGGGGCTGAACGAACTCGAAGAGTTTCTCAGGATCCCCAGCATCTCCAGCCAACCCGAGCGCGCGGATGACGTCCGGCGCGCGGCCGGCCACCTGGCCGACCAGTACCAGCGGATTGGGCTGCAGAACGCCGAGGTCATCGAGACGGCCGGGCATCCGGTCGTCTATGCCGACTG
>VBGO01000155.1 GCA_005882525.1 Chloroflexota bacterium | reverse complement strand
CCAGATCGCGCTGCACTGGCAGGCGATTCAGGCCTGGCTGAGGACCACCGGCGAGCTGCCCCTCAACCTGAAGCTGATCGCCGAAGGCGAAGAGGAGATCGGCAGCCCGCATTTCGAGGAGTTCGTCCGGGCCAACCGGGAGCAGCTCACGGCCGACTACTGCGTCGTCAGTGACACCGCCATGGTGGCGAAGGGGTTTCCGGCGATCACCTATGCGCTGCGCGGCCTGATCTACTTCGAACTCCGGGTGGAGGCCGCCAATACCGATTTACATTCCGGGAACCTGGGCGGCATCGCCCCCAACCCGGCCCAGGCCCTGGCCGAGATCCTCACATCGCTCAAGGATCCGGCCGGCCATATCCTGGTGCCAGGTTTTTACGACGGCGTGAAGCCGCTGAGCGAGGAGGAGCGCCAACGGTTCGCGCGCGTGCCCTTCGACGAGCCGGCGATCAAGCAAACCTACGGGCTGACCGCGCTCCATGGGGAGGCGGGCTTCACGCCGACAGAACGCA
>VBGO01000154.1 GCA_005882525.1 Chloroflexota bacterium | reverse complement strand
TCGAGGAGGTCCACCCCAAGACGGTGCGGGTGAGCCTGACCGAGCTCAGCGGCCACGGTGAGCCGTGGATCACGCCGGTCGACCATCCCCTGATCCAGGCCGGACAGCGGGCGCTGCATGGCGTGTACGGCAAAGACCCGGCCCTGATCCGGGCCGGCGGATCGATCGGCGCCGTGGAGCTGATGGGCCGGCTGCTCGACGCCCCTTGTCTATTGGTCGGATTCGTCCTGCCAGATAGCTTTGCCCACGCGCCGAACGAGCGGCTGGATCTGGAGAGCTTCTACCTTGGCCGCAAGGCGGCGCTACACCTCTGGGAGGAGATTGCCGCGATTGGGGCCCCGGCCCGCAGCGCGCCCCGCCCCTCCCGCGCGCGAAGCTAAGCGGGCCCGGCCCGGAACTTTTCGATGAGCCGCCCCGCGTAAAACCGCTCCCACGGCTCGGCGACCTTCTTGTCATTGAATTCTCGATCCAGCGTGACGAGCATGGAGATCAGCTCGCTGCGTACCGGCTTGCGTCCTAGCAACTGCGGGAGCTCCGACAGAGTGATGAGCCATTGCGCATACCATGACGCCCAATCCGGATCGTTGCCATCGACGATCCGGTAGACGATGTGATGCGTCTCGGCGGCCTCATGCAGGAGCGCCGCCACGCGTTCGAGATCCTCTGCCACGCTGACCACCATTATGGTCAGCTGCGGACGAGGTCAGTCGATCTCTTCGGCGAGCTTGTGCGCGAGGCCGGCCCGGACCTTCGCGAAGTTTGCCCGTAACTCGGCTTGACGAGAGGCCGAGGCCGCGCGCTTCAGCCGATTGGAGCGGCGGGCGCCAAAGACCGCCTCCCAGCCGACCTGAAGGAGGGCGCCGGCGTAGGCATCGAGGGGAATGCGCTCGGCCCGTGCCGCGGCCTCGATGTAGTCCTCGAGTACGGGGTCGACGTCGGCGATGAGCTTGCCCACTGGGCTCCCATGGTTGACCGCCTTCCTCCATTGCGACCATACGCCAACCGGCACGCCGGCGCCATCATCTAGGCGATTTGGCTACGCGCGGGTCGCCTCGATGCCGCGGACGTCACTCTCCGCGTCCCGGAGAACGGCGAGGTCGACGTAGCCCAGGCGGGCGAGGTCGTCGCCTAGCAGGCCGGCCTGCTCCCCACCGAGCTCGAGCAGAAGCGCACCACCGCGCCGCAGAAAGGTGGGGCTCTCCCGCACGACGCGCCGGAGGATGTCGGTCCCGTCGCGGCCGCCGTCATAGGCCAGCGGTGACTCGAAGGCGAAGGTGTCGCGTTGCAGCATGGCCAGTGCGGGCGTCGGCACGTACGGCACCACGCCGATGACGACGTCCACGCGTCCTTCGAGCGCGCGCGGCAGCGGGGCGAAGAGATCGCCCCGGTAGACCTCGACGCCGTTCGCGGCCGCGCAGGCAATCGCTCGCTCGTCGACATCGGACGCCACGACGCGCGCCCCGGGGCGGTGTGCGATCAAGGTCCTGGCGATCGCTCCAGCCCCGGTGCAGAGATCGATCGCGACACCGGTCGCCGGCAGGCGGTCGGCAGCGCGGCGCGCGAGTGGCTCGCTGTGCCAGCGGGGGACGTAGACCCCGGGATCGACGCGGATCTCCAGGCCGCAGAACGAGACCCGGCGGGTGATCCAGGCGAGTGGCTCGCCGGTGAGGCGGCGCCCGACGAGCGACTCGAGGCGCTCGAGATCACCGCCCGCGCACGCGAGAAGCTCGTTCGCCTCCTCTGCCGCCGCGATGAACCCGGCGCTTGAAAGCCGCGCGGTCAGCGCCGCAACATCATCCGGCACGCACGCAATTGGACCACGCGGGAGGCCGCGGGTGCCCGAGAGACAGTGGCGCGCTTAGTCGGCGACGAAACGATAGCCGATGCCTGGGACGGAGTGGATGTAGTGAGGCTTTTCTGAGTCGCGCTCGATCTTCTTGCGCAGCCGGTAGACGTGGGCGTCCACGGTCCGCGTCTCGATCTCCACCTCATAACCCCAGACTTTGCGCAGCAGTTCGCCACGACTGACGACCTGGCCGGCCTGTGAGGCCAGCAGCGACAGAAGATTGAACTCGGTCAGCGTCAGGGCGACTTCTTTTCCCTCGCGCCACACCTGGCGGCTGTTCATGTCGATGATGAGGCCGGGGAACTCGAAGCGCGTCTTGGGCTGTGCCTGCGAGACCGCCTGCTCGCTCCGGCGCAGGTGCGCGCCCACCCGGGCTAGGAGTTCCCGTACCTCAAACGGCTTGGTCAGGTAGTCGTCGGCCCCCACCTCGAGCCCGACGACGACGTCGATCGTGTCGTTCTTCGCGGTCAGCATGATCACCGGCACCTGGGTGCCGTCGGCCCGCAACTGGCGGCAGACGTCCATCCCGGAAACACCCGGGAGGTTCAGGTCGAGGATGACCAGATCGGGCTCGGACTTCTCGATCATCTCCATGCCCTTCTCCCCGGTCTCCGCCTCGATCAGGTTCAGGTTTTGACCCACGCATGCCATCCGGACGACCTCTCGGGTCGGGGCGTCGTCCTCGATCATCAGAATTGTCTTCGGGAACGGCATTTCGACGGGTCCTACTCCTTCTCCAGAAAGTTCGTCACTTGCAGCATGAATTTCTTGAGTTCGATCGGTTTCGCGATATAGCCGGAGCACCCTGCGGCCAGCGCCTGCTCCTCGCTGCCCTTCAGCGCGTTCGCTGTCAGGGCGACCACTTTGATCGCTGCCGTGGCCGGGTCAGCTTTGAGCTGGCGGGTTACCGCTAATCCATCAACGCCGGGGAGCTGCATATCCATCAGTATTAGGTCGGGCCGGAGGTGGCGGGCCTTCTCGAGGCCCTCCTGGCCGTTCGAGGCGGTGTCGACGGCGAAGCCGTTGCCCTCCAGGACCATCCGGGCCAGGTCCAGGTTGGAGGGGTTGTCCTCCACCACCAGCACCCGGTTCCGCTTGCTGGGCCCGGGTCGGAGGGGGAACTCGACGGTAAAGGTCGTCCCCTGATCGGGCACACTGTCGAAGGCGATCGAACCGCCGTGCAGCTCCACCAGCTTCTTGGTGAGGGCCAGGCCGAGGCCGGTTCCCGGGTACTCCCGGTTACTGGCGCTCTGCACCTGGTAGAACGCGCCGAAGATCTTGTGCTGGAGCTCCTTGGCGATGCCGATGCCGCTGTCCTGGACGGTGATCCGCAGCACCTGCTCCCGGACCAGGGCCTTGAGGCCGACCTTCCCCGCCGGGGGGGTGAACTTGATGGCGTTGGACACGAGGTTGTAGAGGACCTGTTTGAACTTGTTTTTATCCGCAATCAGCAGCGCATCAAGCGGCTCGACGCTGGAATCGATCTCGATGTCTTTCTTCATCGCCAGCGAGCGCACCACGTTGAGCACCTCGCGGACGGCGGAGTCGACGCCGAACTCCTCGTAGACGAGGTCCATCCGGCCGGCCTCGACTTTGGTCAGGTCGAGGACGTCGTTGATCAAAGAGAGCAGGTGGCGGCCGCTGTTATAGATGTTGTCCAGGCAGTCCTTGCGCTGTTTTTCGGTGATCTTGCCGGCCAGGTCATCCCGAAGCAGTTCCGAGAACCCCAGGATGGCATTGAGCGGCGTGCGCAATTCGTGCGACATGTTGGCGAGGAATTCCGACTTGAGCCGGCTGACTTCGGCGATCTGGGCATTGGCGGTTTCCAGCTCGCCCAGGTGGTCCTGGAGCTGCTCGTAGAGGCGCCCGTTCTCGATGGCGATGGCGGCCTGGTTGGTGATGACCTTGAGGATGGCGGCGTCCAGCTCGGTGAAGGGATCGACCCGCTGACGCGAGATGGTCATGGCGCCGACCACCCGCTGCGTGGTAGCCAGCGGCTGGACCATGAGCGAGCGCGGCGAGCGGCTCTGGTCGAGAATCTTGAAGCGTGGGTCCAGGGTGGCGTCGGCGATGTTGAGCGTCTCGAGTTGCTCGACCGCGTAGCCGAGGATGCCTTCGCCGAGGACGAAGCGGGCGATATGCGGCACCATGTCGCGATGGGGATGGGTGGCGGTCGCCGTCAGCTCCCGGCTTCCCTCGTTGAGCAGGAAGACGGTGGCCGCGTCGAACTGCACCATCTGGGAGGTGGCTCGCAGCATCGCCGCGATGTTGTCGTCCAGTGACAGCGAGGCGGAGAACAGACCGCCGAGCCGGTTCAGCAATTGAATCTCGGGGTCGGCTGTCACGTGCCCGCCATTATAAGTCATGATTTTTGACACAACCGCGTTCGCGATTGTAGGTTTCGCTTACTACAACGTCACGCTCCGTGACGTTCTTGCACACTTGCCCGGCGACTAAAGGGCCGGTGCATGATGGGCCGCTGGACGGCGCACCAGCGCGGTTAAGTCGCTGTGTAACTGTGCAGTAGCATGACGCGACGTGAAAGCCATCCGCTTCCACGAGCACGGCGGGCCCGAGGTGCCGCGCTACGAGGACGCCCCCACCCCTGAGCCCGGTCCGGGTCAGGTGCTGGTCGCCCTTCGGGCAGCGGCCCTGAATCACCTGGACCTGTTCGCCCGCACCGGGGTGATTCCCGGAGTGCCTCTCCCCCACATTGGGGGCGCCGACGGCGCCGGGGTGGTCGGGGCGACCGGTCCGGGCGCCGGGCGCTACCCGGTGGGCACCCGGGTCTTCTTTGACCCGGGCCTGAGCGATGGCACCTGCGACTACT
>VBGO01000145.1 GCA_005882525.1 Chloroflexota bacterium | reverse complement strand
TCCTTCGGATCGATCCCCAACGGGCGGTTGCCCGGTGACGCGGTGGCGCGTCGCCGTCCTCATCCTGGCCGGACTCGCGCTCGCCGGCTGCGTGGTTGGCGGCACCACCCGGCAGTCGATGGGCGTCATCAAGCTGGGGGCGGACCTCCCACTGAGTGGTGACGATGCACCGGACGGCATCCCGGTCAAGAATGCCATCGAGCTGGCGATCAAGGCCGCCGGCCCGGTGTGCGGCGCGGCCTCACACCAGGATGCGTGCCTGGAGCTGCAGGCCGTCTACTACGACGATGTCAGCCAGGGCATCCATGATCCCGCCAAGGGCGCGAAGAATGTCGAACTTCTTACCGGAGACCCTCGGGTCGTCGCCATGGTGGGCCCGCTCTACGACAGCCTGGCCCGAAGCGAGGTGCCGGTGGCCAACGCGGCACAGCTCGCCATGGTGAGCCCGGCCGCCAGCAACGAGTGTTTGACCCAGGAACCATCGGACGGGCACTGCCAGGGACTCGCGGCGCGCCTCCGACCTCGCGGGGCAAATAACTCCTTTCGGGTGGTGACGACCCAGCTCGACGAAGGCGCGGCCGGCGCCGACCTGGCCTATAAGAGTCTGGGAAAACGACGGGCCTTCGTCGTCAACGATCAGACCCCCTTCGGACACGGGATCGCCATCAGGTTCGCCGACCGTTTCGTTCGAGACGGAGGAACCATCGTGGACCCATCGGACCTCGGCGCTTTCGATCCAAACCAGCCACCGGCCTTTGGATCGCGAGTCCAGCGCGCCGCCGAGTTGGGAACGGACGTCGTCTACTTCGGCGGCGCGCAAACCAACGCGGCCGCCTCATTGCAACGCGAAATGGCCGCCCGAATGCCCCGGGTTCCGCTGGTCGGCAGCGATCGGTTGGCCAACAGCCAGTTCGCCAAATCCGCCGGAGCCGGGGCTCGGGGGACCTATTACACCGTCGTCGGTCCGCACCCCGCCAGCCTGCGATCAGCCCAGGGGTTCATTCGCGACTACCAGAAGCAGTACGGGCACGAAGTGGGCACCTACAGCCTGCCGGCCTTCGATGCCACCAACCTCCTGATCGCGGCGATCGCCAGAGCCATCGACGCTGCCGGCGGCAAGCTGCCGACCCGGGAGCAGGTGCTCAAAGAGGTTTCGCGCACCCAGGGCTACCGCGGCGCGATGGGCGTCATGAGTTTCGACGCCCAGGGTGATACCAGCCTGAAGCTGATCACCGCCGATCAATGGTTCGCGGCGACCGATCCCGCTGGGCGGTTTGCGGCTCAGCTTACGGTCGACGGTTAACCGATCGGGCGGCCGGTGACGAGCGCGAGCGCGATCAGGTAGACGCAGATCACGGCGAAGAGCCCGTACTCGAACAAGATCCGCCGGGTCAGCGAGTCGTCGAGCGCATGGACAGTGAGGCCCTGCCACGCGTACCAGGCGAAGGCCAGGATGACCGCGACGTACTGGCTCCCCTGGTTGAGGTAGGTGACCATCCCGAAAGCCCCGAAGGTGACCGTGCCCGCGGTCAGGAAAGCGGAGAGCAGCGCGAGGCCTTCGCGCTTGGTGGCAAACCGGAAGCTGCGGTAGCCGCTCAGCAGGGCGACGACAAAGATCGCACTGAACTTGACGATGTTCGGCAGGTCGTTCGACTGGAGGACGAGGAAGAACAGGGCGAGGAGCGCGCAGAAGGTGGTGGCATCGCGCAGGAAGCGGTGCAGCGGACGCTCGCGCCCCATCCCTCGAGAAAGATCGACGAAGCTGCTGGCGAAGATGAAGGCGCCCATGGTGAGCATGGCGAGTGCGTGCACCCGGTAGTCGGGCGCCAGGATCGAGAAGGCCGCCGCGGCGACAATCACAAGCACGGGCGAGATGTAGTGGTCGAGGCTCAACCAGGCCGGAGTGCGGTTGCGAGCGTGCAGGAAGACGAGGCCGAGGGTGACCAGGACGGCCAGCGCCGCCGTCGCCTGCCACACCTGGCTTGGTGAGAGCAACTCCGACTTGAAGCTGAGGCCGACGGCCACCGCCCACATCGAGATGAGCCCGAGATAGCGGGTGCCGAGCTGGACGGGGCGCGAGCTGGGACGGACTCTCGCTCGCCCTTGCTGCTGCCCTGGCGGAATGGTCACGGAAGAACTTGCCAGGGCTTCCGACATGGCGGCTAGTCTAGCAGGGAAACGTCCGTTTGGGGTTGGGGAAAGTCGGCGCGGTCAACACCGAATTTGTATTCGAAAACAAATGTTCGACGCATCGTGAGGGTTCTGTGGAAACTGTGGAAAGGTGACGTTCAGGCAGAGCTGGTTCCCTGCCGTCCGTATTTATCTTCCAGCCGGACGACGTCATCGATCTCCGGTGTCGAAACCTCGAAGAATTCACACTCCTCGACCCCGATCATCCGGTGCTTGCGTCCCGGTACGATCCGACGCGACATGCCGGGGATCAGCCGGTGGGTCTGCATACGACCGCCGTCGTCCTCGAGCTCGAGGTCCATCGCGCCTTTGACAACCAGCAGCGTCTCATCCTTCTGCCGGTGGTACTGCAGGCTGAGCATCTCGCCGGCGTTGACATGGATCACCTTCCCGAGGTATTTGTCGGTGACCGCAAAGCGCTTCTCCCAGCCCCAGGGCTTCGTGACGATCTCAGACAAGCTGACGCAGTCCGAGCTTTTCTTCCAGCGCGGCCAGCAGCTGCTCGACGCGCTCTTTTGACGGCGCCTCGCTGTAGACGCGGATCAGCGGCTCGGTGCCGGAAAACCGCACCAGCACCCAGCTCCCGTCCTCCAGGTAGTACTTGAAGCCGTCGTCGGTGCGCGACCGCACCACCCGGCCTCCGGCAATCTCCGTCGGCGGGTCCTTTTCGAGGCGGGCGTAGAGCTCGACGCGGCGGGTTGCGTACTCCTGCCGGTCCAGGTGCAGGTCGTGACGGGCGTAGAAGTGCGGTCCGACCAAGTCCGTCAGGTGGGCCATGATCTTGGAGAGCGGCTGGCCGTACTTGACGATCATGTCGGCGAAGGAGATGCCGGAGAGGATGCCATCGCGCTCCGGGATATGGCCGCGGAAGGCGAAGCCGCCGCTCTCTTCACCGCCGAGCATCGCGTTGGTCTCCGCCATCTTCGGACCGATGTACTTGAAGCCGACCTGCAGCTCGTGGACCTTGACCCCGAACCGCTCCCCCAGCTTGTCGACCATCGACGTCGAGGTCAGCGAGCGAACGACATCGCCCTTGATCCCTCGCTTCTCGACCAGGTACATCATCAGGAGCGCCATCACCTGGAGCTGGTTGATGAAGGTGCCGCGTTCGTCGATGATGCCCACCCGGTCGGCGTCACCGTCGTTGGCGATGCAGAGGTCGAAGCCACGCTTGCGCATCCGCGCCATCGCGTCCGGCATGTACTGCGCGATCGGCTCGGGGTGCATACCGCTGAATCCGGGATTCCGTTCGCCGTGGATCTCTTCCACGGTGGTCTTGCCGCCCGACAGCAGCGCCCGGACATAACCCTGGCTCGCCCCGTACATCGGCTCATGCAGGATGCGCAGGCCGGCCCCCTTGATCGCCTCCAGGTCGACCAGGCGATTGAGCTGCGCCGCGTAGGCGGGCTGCGGATCGAAGACCTCGATCTTCCCCTCGCGCTGAGCATCATCGAAACGAACCTGGCGAACCCGGCCGCCGCGCTGCACCCGCTGGATCTCCTCCTCTAATCGGGCGGTGACCTCCGGTGACGCCGAACCGGCGTACTCGGGTTTGTATTTCAGGCCGCTGAAGTAGTAGGGATTGTGGCTCGCGGTGATTACGAGCCCGCCGCTCGCCTTCTTGTCGAGAATGGCAAAGGTGGCCACCTGCGTTGGCGCCGGGGCGTTGATGATGAAGACCCTGACGCCGTTCGCCGCCAGCACCTGCGCGACCTCCCGGGCGAAGAGGTCCGAGGCGAAACGGGTGTCGTAACCGACGATCGCGGACGGATTGGGCCGGCTGACCAGGTACTGCGCGATGCCCTGGGTCGCGACTCGAACCGAATCGTACGTGAAGTCGTCGGCGATAATGCCCCGCCACCCATCCGTGCCGAACTTGATCTCGACGGCCACCGTTACCCGGTCCCCATCCTCGCTAATCCTAGCCGGGATCGATCAGCTTGCTTTAGCGGACCGCTCGCGCAAGTGGGCTTCTGGTTTGAGCCCGGCGGCGGCGAGGTCGTACTCGAGCATCTCTCGGATCATTTCCGGGAAAGCGATCGTCGGACGCCAACCCAACTTGGCCCGCGCCTTGCTCGGGTCGCCCCGCAGGTCAGGGACGTCCGCCGGGCGGAAGTACGCCTTATCCACCTCGACATGGTCCTGCCAGTCGAGGCCGACCAGCCCGAAGGCGAGCTCCGCCAGCTGCCGGATGCTCCACTGCACGCCCGTCGCGATCACATAGTCGTCGGGCTTGTCCTGCTGCAGCATCAACCACATCGCCTGGACGTAGTCTTTCGCGTGGCCCCAGTCCCGCTTGGCGTCGAGGTTACCGAGCCGGAGTTTTGACGTACGCCGGGCGACGATCGACGCCACCCCGCGCGTCACCTTGCGGGTTACGAAGTTCTCGCCACGCCGGGGCGACTCGTGATTGAAGAGGATGCCGCTACAGGCGAACATCCCGTACGCCTCCCGGTAATTGACCGTCATCCAGTGAGCGTAGACCTTGGAAACCCCGTAGGGGCTGCGGGGATGAAAGGGCGTCTGCTCGTTCTGCGGCGGCGGCGTCGAGCCGAACATCTCGGAGGTCGATGCCTGGTAAAAGCGCGTGGGTCGGCCGGTTGCGCGAATCGCTTCCAGCAACCTGGTCGTCCCCAGACCGTCCGTGTTTCCGGTGTACTCCGGTTGGTCGAACGAAATATGAACCTGGCTCTGGGCGGCCAGGTTATAGATCTCGTCGGGCTGCACGGTCATGACCAGCCGGTTCAGGCCGCCCGAGTCGGTCATGTCGCCATAGTGGAGCGTAAACCGGGCGCCCTCGAGGTGCGAGGGATGGGCGTGCTCGAGGTGGTCGATCCGGCTTCGATTCATGCTCGAGGAGCGGCGCACCACGCCGTGCACCTCGTACCCCTTCTCCAGCAGCAGCTCGGCCAGATAGGAGCCGTCCTGACCGGTGATCCCGGTGATCAGCGCGCGCTTCGCCACGGCCACAGTGTAACGACGGTCAAAGGTATTCCGTCTTGCCCATCTGCTTGAGGCGATCGACGATCAGCTTGACGTCCTGGGAGCGGGCCTTGGGACAGATGAGGATCGCGTCGTCGGTCTCGATCACGACCATGTCCTCCAGCCCGACCGCGGCGACCAGCTTGTGCGGAGAGTGGATCATGCAATTCTTCGAGTCGATCAGGACCGACTCGCCCTCGACGAAGTTGCCGGCCTCGTCCTGTTGCAGGATGTCATGGAGATCAGCCCAGGAGCCAAGATCGTGCCACTCAAAGGTCGCGCCGACCACCAGCAGGTTGCTGGTTCGCTCCAGCACGGCGTAATCGATGGCCTCCGTGGGGAGCCGACTGTACGCGGCATCCGCCTCCTCGAGCCGGCCCGCCTGCCGGGCGCGCTTGACCTGCTCCAGCCCGGCCGAAAGCTCCGGCGCATGGCGGGCCATCTCGCTGAAGAGGACATCGACGGGCCAGCTGAACAGGCCCAGGTTCCACAGGTAGGAGCCCGATACGATGAAGCCTTCGGCCGTTTTGAGATCAGGCTTTTCCACAAAACGAACCACCCGATACACCGCCGGCGCCTCGTTGCCGTCGAGCGGCGGACCGACCTGGATGTAGCCGAATGCCGTCGAGGCATAGGGCGGACGCAGCCCGACCGTCACCAGCGAGCGCTTGGCTTCGGCCCAGCGTGCCTCCGCTTCGAGCGTTTTCAAGTAGGCATCTTCGTCATGACCGAGATAGTGATCCGCGTGCACCGAGAGCATGATGGCGTTCGGATCGCGTTCCGCGATGGTGACCGCGGCGAGACCGAGCGCCGATGCGGTCCCCCGTCGGGCCGGTTCGATGATGAACCGCTCGTCGGGAAGCTCGGGTAGCTGCTCGCGGATGCTGTTCACCTGCGACCGTTCGGTGACCACGTAGACGTTCTCCGTGAGGCGGCGGACTCGCTCGAGCGTGGACTGGAGGAGCGATTGCCCGCCGTGAAGAGTGAGCAGGTGCTTGGGCGACTTCTCGCGCGAACGTGGCCACAGCCGTGTGCCGCTGCCGCCCGCCAGGATCACGACATGCCGGGCCATCATCAGGCGGCCTTCCGCTCCTGGCGCCGCCAGTAGTCGAGCGTGTCGCGCAGCGTCCGCTCCAACCGAATCTGCGGATGCCAGCCGGTCAGTCGCGCAAATCGGTGGGCGTCGCACACATAGACCTCGGCTTCCGCCGTGCGCTGCCGCTGCGGGTCCACCTCCAGCGTGATCGTTGCGCGCGTCATCCCGATCAACAGGTCGACCACCTCGCGAAGCTTCGGCGCCGTTCCCGAGCCGACGTTGTAGACCTCGCCCGGCTTCCCCTTCTCCGCCGCCAGCAGGTAGGCGCGCACGATGTCACGTACATCGGTGAAATCGCGTCGCGTCTCGAGGTTGCCCACCCTGAGGGTGGGCGGCTGCGTGCCCAATTCGATCCGCGCGATCTGCTGGGCGAAGCTGGCGATGGCGAAGTCCGGCGACTGCCGCGGGCCGGCGTGGTTGAAGGGTCGCATCCGGATGGCCGGCAGGTCGTGGCTCAGGTGATACTGGAGCGCCAGCAGGTCCTGGGTCACCTTGCTCACCCCGTACGGCGTCAGGGGGCGCAGCGGCGTGGCCTCGTCAAGGCGACGCGCCCGGCCCGGCGGCCGGCCGTACTCGTCACCCGAGCCGACCACGACCACCCGCGGCATGGGATCGAGCTTGACCAGCGCCGCCAGCAGGTTGGCCTGCAGTCCGGCGTTGGTCGCGATCGTGCCGCCCGGATCGTCCCAGGACGCCGCCGGACTGCTCAGGGCGGCCAGGTGGAAGACCCACTGCGGCTGGACGTCGCGGACGAGCCTGTCGACCGCCGCCCGGTCGAGCAGGTCGAGCTCGTGGGTCAGCACCGCGGCCGCGAGCTCCGCCCGCGGGTCGGGCTGGGACCGGCGGATGGTGCCGTGGACCGTATGGCGCCGCCGCATCAAAAGGTCGGAGAGGTGGCTGCCGGCGAAGCCGTCGATCCCCGTGACAAGGACGGTCTTAGCCGTCCTGCGACTCCACCACCTGGAGCCGCTGGACGCCGGCTTCGGCGGCGAGCAGGTCCGCCTTGTCGGTTCGTTCCCACGGCAGGTCGACATCGGAGCGGCCGAAGTGGCCGTAGGCGGCCGTCTGCTTATAGATCGGCCGGCGCAGCTCCAGCTGGCGGATGATCTCGAGCGGGCTGAGGTCGAAGTGCTTGGTGACGAGCTGCTCGATGGTGGCGACCGGGACACGCTCGGTGCCGAAGGTCTCGACAAATACCGAAACAGGCTTCCGCACGCCGATCGCGTAGGCCACCTGGATCTCGCAGTGGCTGGCCAGGCCGGCCGCCACCACGTTCTTGGCCACGTAGCGTGCCGCGTACGCGCCGGAGCGGTCGACCTTCGACGGGTCCTTGCCGGAAAAGCAGCCGCCGCCGTGCCGCGCATAACCGCCGTAGCTGTCGACGATGATCTTCCGGCCGGTGACGCCGGCGTCCGCCCTGGGTCCACCAAGCACGAAACGCCCGGTCGGGTTGACGTGGATCGTCGAGCGCTGGTCGAGCATCTTCGCCGGGATCACTTGCTCGAGCACCAGCTCCTGCAGGTCCTCCCGGATCCGCTCCAGGCTGGCGTCCTCGGTGTGCTGGGCGGACAGCACCACGGTATCGATGCGCCGCGGACGGCCGTCGACGTATTCGATGGTGACCTGCGTCTTGCCGTCGGGGCCCAGGTAGGGCAGCGTCTTGTCCTTGCGCACCCTGGCCAGCTGGCGGGCCAGCTGGTGGGCGAGCTGGATCGGCATCGGCATCAGCTCGGGTGTCTCGTCGCAGGCAAAGCCGAACATCATGCCCTGGTCGCCCGCACCACCGCTGTCAACGCCCTGCGCGATGTCGGGTGATTGCTTCTGGATCGAGACGATGACGCCGCAGGTCTCGGCGTCGAAGCCGAACCCCGGATGATCGTAGCCAGCCTGCTCGATCGTGTCGCGGATGACGTCGCGCATCTCGACGTAGGTGTCGGTCGTGATCTCGCCGATGACGAAGGCGAGCCCGGTGGTTACGGCGGTCTCGCAGGCCACCCGCCCGAGCGGGTCCTTCGCCATGATCGCGTCGAGGATCGCGTCCGAAATCTGGTCCGCGATCTTGTCGGGGTGGCCCTCGGTGACCGACTCCGAGGTAAAGAGATGGTTGCGGCGATTCACCGGGTGCCCGACTCCCAGCCGCTGAGATACTCCGCCTGTTCGGCGGTGAGGGAGTCGATGGCAATGTGCATCGCGGCCAATTTTAGCCGAGCGATCTCACGATCGATGTCATCCGGAACCGGATAGACCTTCGGTTGTAGCTCGCGAGCATGCGCGACCAGGTATTCGGCGCTGAGCGCCTGGTTGGCAAAGCTCATGTCCATCACCGCGGCCGGATGTCCTTCCGCCGCCGCCAGGTTCACCAGGCGGCCCTCGCCCAGCACGAAGAGCTTGCGGCCATCGCGCAGCCGGTACTCCTCCAGCGACGGCCTGATGGTCCGAACGCTCTCGGCCATCCCGTCCAGGGCGCTCAGGTTGATCTCGTCGTTGAAGTGTCCGGAGTTGGCCAGGATGGCGCCGCTCTTCATCGCCTTCATCTGAGCCTCGTCGACGACGTTGATGTCGCCGGTGACGGTGACGAAGAGGTCACCCTCCTTGGCTGCCTGGGCGATCGGCATGACACGGTAGCCGTCCATCACCGCCTCCAGCGCCCGGACGGGATCGACTTCGGTCACGATCACCTGCGCACCCATGCCGCGGGCCCGCATCGCCAGGCCACGGCCGCACCAGCCGTAGCCGCAGACGACGAAGTTCTTGCCCGCGAGCAGGACGTTGGTGGCCCGGATGATGCCGTCGATCGTGCTCTGGCCGGTGCCGTAGCGGTTGTCGAAGAAGTGCTTGGTCATGGCCTCGTTGACGGCCACGATCGGGTAGCGCAGCACCTTCTTCTCCGCCATGCTGCGCAGCCGGACCACGCCGGTGGTCGTCTCCTCGGTGCCACCGATCACGTCTTTGATGAGATCGGTCCGGTCCTTGTGGAGGGCGGCGACCAGGTCGGCGCCATCGTCCATCGTCATCGTGGGCCGGTGCTCGAGCGCCGAGGCAATGTGACGGTAGTAGGTGTCGTTGTCCTCGCCCTTGATGGCGAAGACGCTGATGCCGTGGTGGGTGACCAGCGACGCGGCGGCCGCGTCGGTGGTCGACAGGGGGTTGGAGGCGCAGAGCACGAGCTCGGCACCGCCGGCCTTCAGGGTGATGGCCAGGTTGGCGGTTTCGGTGGTGACGTGCAGGCAGGCGGAAAGGCGCTGGCCCTTGAGTGGCTGTTCGCGCTTGAACCGTTCGCGGATCTGCTCGAGGACCGGCATCTCCTGGGCGGCCCATTCGATCATTCGCTTGCCGTCCTCGGCGAGCTTCGGGTCCTTGATGTCGTGGCGCTGGGCGGGAATGGTTGCCATCCCTACAGGGCCCGGGTGCCGTCGAGTGAAATCATGTCCACAAGGTTACTCAACCGCCCTTCGATCTCGTGGATATCGGTGTCGGCGATGCGGCGGACGCTGAAGTCTTCGACCGCGAGCGACCCGAGCACGCTGCCGTACAGCATGCCGCGACGGAGGACGTCGTCCCGATCGTTCCCGGCGCGCGCCAGGGCGCCCAGCAGCCCACCCGCAAAGGCATCACCCGCACCGGTCGGGTCGCGCACCGTTTCCAGCGGATGGGCCGGGGCAAGGAAGACGCGCTCCTTGGTGAACAGCAGGGACCCGTTCTCGCCGCGCTTGATGATGACCGCGCGCGGTCCGTAGGAGAGGATGGCGCGTGCAGCCGCCGGCAGAAAGCGCTGTCCCGAGAATTGCACGGCTTCTTCGTCATTCATCAGCACGCAGTGGACCCGCCGCATTAGCCGCTCCAGCCCGGGACGGGCGGTGTCGAGCCAGAGCTTCATGGTGTCGCAGGCGATGAAGTCGGCATCACGCACCTGCTCGAGGACCTCGAGCTGCAGCTCGGGCTGGATGTTGGCCAGGAAGACGAGCCTGGAGTCGCGGTAGGCCTCGGGCAAGGTTGGATGGAAGTCGGCAAAGACATTGAGCTGCGTGTCGAGCGTCTCTCGGTTCTCCAGCCTCACGCCGGTGTAGCGCGCCGGAGAGGTCGATATTTCGAGACTCCAGAAGACGCTTGTGCTCCGCGGGAAAATCCTCGCCGACCACCGCGACCAGCCGGACCGGCGCGAAGAGGGCGGCGGAAAGGCAGAAGTAGCTGGCGGCCCCGCCCAGGATCTCGCTGGCGGACTCGGTCGGCGTCCGGACGGCATCGAGCGCGACGGAGCCGACCACCAGGATCGACCGGACGGGAGCAGGCATCTAGAACTTCAAATGGGAAACGACGTTGTATTCCGACAGGTTATCGGCACCCTTGAGGAGCTTGAGCTCGATCAGGAAGGAGATACCGACCACCTTGCCGCCCAGCTGCTGGACCAGGCTGGCCGTCGTCCGTGCGGTGCCGCCGGTGGCCAGCAGGTCGTCGACGATCACCACCGATTGCCCCGGCTTGATCGCGTCGTTGTGGATCTCCAGCACCGCCGATCCGTACTCGAGCGCATACGCCTCGGAGATCTTCTGTCCCGGCAGCTTGCCTTCCTTCCGCACGGGGACGAAGCCCGCCTTCAAGAGGTAGGCGAGTGCGCCGCCGAAGATGAAACCGCGCGACTCGACCCCCACGACCAGCTCGACCGCCTTGCCGCGATAGGTCTGCGCCATGATGTCGACCGCCTGGCGGAAGGCGCGGGCATCCTGGAGCAGGGTCGTGATGTCCTTGAAAAGGATGCCCTCTTTGGGGAAGTTGGGTACGTCGCGGATCTTCTCGGCGAGCGCGCGCACGACGGCGGCATCGTCCGGCACGCCAGTAGTTTAGGGACTAACGCGTCGTGAGACCGGACCGGATGATCGACCATTCTTCCGCCGTCAGCGCGCCGAATGCGAACAGGGCCCCTGCATAAACCGCGGCGCCGCCGACAACCACGATCGGGAACGGCCACGACTGGATCAGGTATACGGCGACGCCCATGACCAGCGCGCTGGCGACGACGCGGCCGATACTGCCGGCGGCCGCCAGCGCAAGCCGCTGCCGGCGCAGCAGCCACCAGCCCCCCGCGAACAGCGCGACTTCGGTGATGGTCGAGGCAGCCGCCGCGCCGAGATAGCCATAGGGCGGAATCAGCGCCAGGTTGAGGGCGATGTTGACCGCCAGGGTGAAGAGGGCGAGCCGGGTGAAGTCGACCTGGCGGTTGATGGCGGTCAGCGTGTAGATGAAGGCGTTGTTCACGAACAGGAGCACCACCGAGGGGGCAAGGATGCGCAATGCCGGGATCGACTGCTCGAAGCCACGAGTGAGGTGGACGATGGAATCGGCCGTCACGCCGATGCCCACCGCCAGGGGGAGGCCGAGGATGGCCAGCATCTTGTACGACTTCTCGTAGGCGAACGCCAGCCGGCGGCGGTCGCCCACCGACAGCAGCGCGAGCGCGGGGAAGACCGCCCCCATCGCCGACTGCGGGACCCAGGCGACGGCATCGATGTATTTGTTCGCGGCCGAGTACCAGCCGACCATCTGGAAGTTCTTGAAGAGCTGGAGCAGGACGATATCGAGCTGGGCGTAGACGGTAGTGATGGTGAAGCCGAGCGCCAGCGGTAGCCCGGCGGCGAGCAGGCGGCGCACGACCGAGGGCTCGAGCCGAACGGTGACGCGTTCGCGCCACCGCCAGCGAAGGACCGCGAAGGCAAAGAGGCAGGTGAAGAGATAGCTGACTGCATACACCCAGAGAAAGAGGTCCCAGGTTGCGTGCCGTCCGATGGCGACGATCGTGAGCGCGAGCAGCAGCAGGGCCTCGGCGACGATGGCGACCGCCTCGTAGCCGAGCCGGCCCCGGATGTAGAAAACGGCGCGAAGCAGGCTCGAGTAGCTGGTGGTCAGCAGGAGAACAAACGCGGGCAGCGTATAGGGAAACAACGTCGGGCTGAGCAGGCGAAGCGCGGCCGCGAGAACAACGAGGGCCACCAGCGAGAGGAGGAGCCGGGCGCTCAGCAGGTTGGCCAGGTAACGGTTGAACAGGGTTCGGTCTCGAGCGGCGTCGCGGATGAACACGGTTTGCAGTCCAAGGTCCGCGACCACCCCCACGAGGGTGACGTAGACGACCATGGTGGCGAAGCGGCCGTACCCCTCATCACCCAGGTGGCGCCAGAGCAGGACGACAACGACGAAGACCGCCAGCTTGGCCAGGGCCCGGGCGCCCACCACCAGCATGCTGTTGCGCATGGTGCGGGACGCCAGCCGCTCGCTC
>VBGO01000144.1 GCA_005882525.1 Chloroflexota bacterium | reverse complement strand
TGGGCGGTCGCGACTCGCTCCTTGCTCGGCACGACCGACGGCGGACGTTCGTGGCGCCAGCTGGGCGAACCCCACTCGCCGATCCGGTCGGTCCATTTCGCGAGTGCGACGCAGGGCTGGGGGATTGCCGGGGGCAGCGAGCCGCAGGCGATGCATGGCTGGTTGATCCCAGGCGATGGTGCCACGCTCGTCGTCACGCACGATGGTGGATTGAACTGGGCAGCGCTCGATGGGCCACCAAACCCGCAGACGGTGTGCTTCAACCAGGCCGCCCAGGGGTGGGTCGGTACGACCGAGGGCGTGTACGTCTACCGGAATATCGAACAGGGGCAGTCCTGGAGTAAAGTCCTGCAGCGGCCGGATCCCCAGCCGGGCCTACCCCAGGCGACGCTGATCCAGTGCGCCGCGCCGCAAGCTCTCTGGGTGCTGTTCCTCGGGGGAAGTAGCGCGACGAGCCACAGCCCGTATATTGCATACGCCACCGTGGATGGATCCAGCTGGAAGCCGGTAATGAAGGAAGCGATGTCGGAGGGCCAGATCTTGCCCAGCGTTCCGGCCGGTCCCGACACCTATCCGCCGAGCTTCAGCGTCGTGGACACGAGTGACGCGGTCTTCATTGGTGACGGGCCGGCGACCAACGTGGCGCAGTGCGTCATCGCCAGCAATGGGGGCGCGACCCTTCGTCGTACCGGCCACATCGACAATGCGCCCGAAACCTTCGCCGCCGCCTTCGTCAGCGTGACCGTGGGCTGGGTCCTGACCAGGAACGCCGGCGGCGACTACGTGATCGACGCTACTGTAGACGGCGGCTATCACTGGTCGCAACAACTGGCCGTCCCACCAACCTCCGCCGGCTAGTGCTGCTCGGCCTGGACCTCGGGACCGCCGGCGCGCACGCGGTCGCCATCGATGCGACCGGGGCATCCGTTGCGTCCGCGTTTTCGGAATATGGGACGCACTCCCCGCGGCCGGGCTGGTTCGAACAGGATCCCGCAGATTGGCGCCGTGCCGCGCTCCAAGTCCTGGCCGGCGTCGCCGCGGCCGTCCGGGGCGAGATCCGTGGCCTCGGATTGACCGGCCAGCCCGGCTGCGTCTTCGTCGATGGCCGCGGCGAGCCGGTTCGCCCGGCAATCGTCGGCGGCGACCAGCGGGCGGCCTCGCAGGCAGGTCGCATCAACGATCAGATGGGCGCGCAACGATTGATCGAAATCAGCGGCGGCCCGGCCCTCGCCGGCCATCACGCACCCTTGATCCGCTGGCTGCGGGACGTCGAACCGGTCCAGTTCCGGCACACGCGACGCGTCCTCCTGCCGAAGGATCAGGTTCGGATGATGCTCACTGGCGAGGCGGCGACCGACGCTACGGACGCGGCCGGCACCCTGGTCCAGGATCTCCGAACGCGAACCTGGTCGGACGAGCTCCTCGGCGCGCTGGAGGTCCCAGTCGAGTGGATGCCGCCGGTGCACGAGAGCGCCCATGTTGCGGGCGGCCTGCGCCCGTCCCTGGCTGTGTCGCTCGGGCTCCCGTCCGGGCTGCCGGTCGCCGCCGGAGCCAGCGAGGCTGCCGCTGCCGCGATCAGTTTCGGCGTCGTCACCCCCGGTCCGGTCGGCTCGACGATCGATCGCGCCGGCCTGCTCTATGCGAGGATCGATGGCATCGTCACCGACGCAGGTGGAATCATCCAGACGGCCTGTGCCCCGGCCCCGCTGTGCTATGACCTGCTGGGCACGACCCCATCGGCGGGCGGATCGCTGCGCTGGTGGCGGGACGTCCTGAGGTGGCGGCTGGGCTACGAGGCGCTGTGCGCGCCGGCGGAGTTCGTGGCGGCCGGTGCCGACGGCCTGATCTTCAAGCCTCATATCGATGGCCAGGGCGGGGCATTCGTCGGACTGCGGGCGCACCACGTCCAGGCAGACCTGACCCGGGCCGTGATGGAAGGCGTGGTCTTCAGTCTGCGCGCCCGGCTCGATGTGATGCGCGCGCTGGGCGTCGATATGCACCAGGTGCGCGCGACCGGCGGCGGGTCGCGGAGCCGGCTCTGGCGGCAGATACAGGCCGACGTCTTCGCGATGCCGGTCGCCGCCATGACCTCGACGCCGAGCCCGGCCCTGGGCGCGGCGCTGCTCGCCGGCGTCGCGACCGGCGTCTTCTCCGACGTGCCGGCCGCATCCGAGCGGGTCGTCCGGCTCGACAACGTGATCGAGCCCGATCCTGAACGGGCCGCGCGGTACCAGCAGCTCTACCGCACCTTCACAACGCTCGATTCAGCGATCCGGGAGCCGGCGATCCGCTGATGTATGCCGGGCCGGCGCAATATCAGTTGTAAAATCCAGCACGCGGGGCGTAGCGTAGCCTGGCTAACGCGCATGCTTTGGGAGCATGAGATCCCGGGTTCGAATCCCGGCGCCCCGACATCATTCTGAGGTAGGCGTGCCATGCTCCCGGTGCTCGTCATCATCGCCGCCATCAGCCTGCTCGCCCTGCTCGCCTTCCGCTGGTTCGAGCGCTACCGATACACGGACGCCTGGCGCACCAGCGAGTTCCGCGGCGCGGCCTTCGGCTTCCTGATGTGGTTCGGTGGCATCTTCGGCCACCGCGTCCCCCCGCCACCGCAGGCGAAGATGGAGCTCGCGACCCGGGCGGGCGAGCCCGAGCCCCCTCGGTCAGGCGGCGCGCCGCTCCCGGATCATGCTGCGGATGAGGAAGAGTAGATTGGCGGGACGTTCCGCCAGGCGGCGCATCAGGTACGGATACCATTCGGTGCCGTAGGGAACGTAGATCCGGACGCGATAGCCTTCCCGCAGCAGCCGCACCTGCAGATCGCGGCGGATGCCGTAGAGCATCTGGAACTCGAAGCGATCCAGCGGAATGTGGCGCTCGTGGGCGAATTGCTTGGTCGCCTCGATCAGCCGATCGTCGTGGGTGGCGAACGCCGGATAGTCACCGTGGAGCAGCAACTGCTGCATCTCCTCGGCGAATTTTGCGTCGACGTCGGCCTTCTTCGGAAAGGCAACTTCGGGCGGCTCGTGGTAGGCGCCCTTGACCAGACGTACCCGGACCTTCGCCTCGTTCGCCCGCGCCACGTCATCGACCGTCCGGTAGAGGTAACTCTGCAGCACGACGCCGCAGTTCGGGTAGCGCTGATGCAGGGCCAGCACCAGGTCGAGGGTGCGCTGCGTGTAGGCCGAACCTTCCATGTCGATCCGCACGAAGTTGTCGAGCTGCTGGGCCCGCTGGAGAATCCGTGCCAGGAGCTCCTGGCAGAGGTCGGGTGAGATGTCGAGTCCCAGCTGGGTGAGCTTGACCGAGACGTTCGCGTTCAGCCGCTCGCTGGCGATTCGTTCGAACGCCGCCAGGTAGTCGTCGGTCGCCACGCGGGCCGCCTTTTCTTCCGACACGTTCTCGCCCAGGTGGTCGAGGCTCGCCGACCAACCGCGCCGGTTGAGCTTCGTCACTGCCTGGACCGCGTCGTCCAGCCGATCTCCTGCGACGAAGCGATGGGCCAGCGATGCCGTGAGCCGCTGCCGGGTGACGAAGCGCTGCAGTCCGCGCCGATGGGATAGGTAGAGGAAGGAGGCTCTCAGCACCTCAACGGCGTCCCGGGGCCGAAAGCGCCGCGTCGAACGCGCCGTGGACCTCCAGGGCATTCAACGCCCGCGCCCGATGGCTCAACAGATTTTTTTCCTCCGTCGACAGCTCCGCCAGCCGGCGACCATCGGGCAGCTGGAAGACGGGGTCGAAGCCAAAGCCGTGCTGACCGCGCGGCTCAGCCGCGATGCTGCCCTTCAGCACCCCCTCTCCCTCGAAGATCCGCCCGTCGGGCAGCGCCAGCACCGCCGCGCACCGGAAGAATGCGGGCGGCGAGCTCCTCGCCGCCTCGCCCAAAGCATCCAGCAGCGCGCGGACCAGCGCCGGGCTGTCGCCCTTGTGGTCGGGGCCGGCGAAATACGCCGACTCGATGCCGGGTCGACCATCGAGCAGCGGGACCTCCAGCCCGGAGTCGTCCGCCAGCGTCGGTAGGCCGCTCAGGCGACGGCCGGCCTCGGCTTTCTTCCGGGCGTTCTCCAGGTAGCTGGCGCCGTCTTCCTGGACCTCGTACGTGAGGCCCGCGTCGGCCGGGCTCAGCAACTCCATCGGGAGCTCGCCCAGCAGGGAACGCAGTTCGCGGAGTTTGCCCGGGTTCGTCGTGGCGAGCAGCAACCGGTTCAGTGGAGCTTCAGCGCCCTCTTCTGCATCTCGACCAGTTCGGCGGCGCCCTTGATTGCCAGCTTGAGCATCTGATCCATCTCTTCCGGCTTGAACGGCTCCTGCTCAGCGGTCCCCTGGATCTCGATGAAACGACCGTCCTCGGCAAGCACGCAGTTCATGTCCGTCTGGGCGGCGAAGTCTTCGAGGTAGTTGAGATCCAGGCGGGGCTGGCCCTGTACGATGCCGACGCTGACTGCCGAGACGAAATGGCGGATCGGCAGGACGCGCAGGAGGTTGCGCTCCATCGCCTTTTGTAGCGCCAGGTGCAGCGCGACGAAACCACCGGTGATGGCGGCCGTCCGAGTGCCGCCATCGGCCTGCAGCACGTCGCAGTCCACCATGATGGTCCGCTCTCCCATCAGCGGCATGTCGACGGCGGCCCGGAGCGCGCGGCCGATCAGCCGCTGGATTTCCTGCGAGCGCCCATCGACCCGACCCGTCCGTGCTTCCCGCGCGGTGCGGGTCTGGGTGGCGCGCGGCAGCATCGAGTACTCCGCGGTCACCCAGCCTTCGCCGGTACCTTTCTTGTGCGGCGGGGGCTTGTCGTCCCAGCTGGCGGTGCAAAGCACGCGGGTGTCGCCCATGTTGATCAGGGCCGAGCCCTCGGCGTAGAGGTTGACGGCGGTCTCGATTTTCACCGGCCGGATCTCGTCGGGTTTCCGTCCGTCAGGTCGCGTCTGGGCCAAGGCGTCTATTTTCGCAGAGCGCGGATGACCTGAATGCTGACCTCGAACAGCACGATCAGTGGAACGGTCAGCAAGAGCGGGGTGAACGGGTCAGCGCCCGGCGTCACGAAGTTTGAGCCGATGAAGATCCCGAGCCAGAACTTGACGCGGTTGTGGTTCAGAAACGCCGGCGTGACGATCCCTGCCAGGCCCATCATGGTCAGCGCCAGGGGGAGCTCGAACGTGATGCCGAAGATGGCAATCAGGAGAAGGGCAAAGTTGATGTAGCTGGCCGCCAGCGGGAAGTACTTGATGTCACTGGTGCCGAAGCCGATGAGGAAGCGCAAGGCAATCGGCAGGGCGAAGAAGGCAAAGAAAATCCCCAACACGAACAGCAGGCTGGCTGACGCTACGAAGCCGATCGCAAAACGCCGTTCGTTGCGGCGCAGTCCTGGTGCGATGAATCCCCACACCTGCCAGAAGATGATCGGTGCGGCGAGGATCAAGCCACCAAACAAGCCGATCTTGAAGTACAGGAGGAACTTGTCGACCGGTCGGGTGAAATAAAGCGGCTGGTTGCCGATGACCTGCTTGATCGGCACCAGTAGGATCTGCAGGATAAAACCCGAAAGCACGAAGGCGACGATGGTGGCAATGCCCCATGCGATTAGCGAGATGATGAGCACGCGACGGAGCTCCTCGAGGTGCTCGATCACCGTCATCCGCCGGTCCTCGTCGGGCTTGACCAGCTGAGGTTTGGCCACGATCAGCTACCAGCCCGTCGGGCCGGCCGCACGGTCAGGCCTTGGTATCGGTTGGCTTGACGTCGGTGGCTGGCGGCGACGGCCGGCTCTCGGTCGAGCCGTCGGAGGGATCGTTCGTCGAGGACGTCCCCCGCTTGATCTCGTCCTGCAAATCACTCGAGGCCCGCCGGAATTCTCGGAAGGCTTTGCCGATCGCTCCACCAACCTCGGGCAGCTTCCCGGGACCATAGACGATCAACACGATCGCCAGGATCAGCAGGATCACCCACCAGCGCTCAAAACCAAACATTCACAGGCTCCTTCGCGGGCCCATTATACGCC